>JAFUWR010000118.1 GCA_017471125.1 Clostridia bacterium
CCGTCGCGGCTTGTGGCCGCGCCACCGCCCCTGCCCGGGGAGGCAAGGCTGCCGCGTACAGACGTGACCCTCTTGGCTCCCCTTTCACGCACCGCCGCTACTCCGCGAAGCGGAAGCGGCGGCAGCGCGGGGCTGGCATCCGCAGGATGCGCCCCGGCTGGTCGCGCCTGCCTTTGGCAGTGGCGCGACTGCTGTCCAGGGGAGCTGGCACGCGAAGCGTGACTGAGAGGTCGTCATCCCATTTAGCTATCGAACTGGTGCCTGATGCCTGGTGACTCCGACTACTGCCTAATGCCTGATGCCTATTGCCTAAAAAAAGAGACACCCCCAAGGGATGTCCCTCATTCACGCCCGCGCCTGTTTCTTGACCAGGCGTGAGACTAGTATGCCGGCCTCGTACAACAGCAGCATGGGGATGCCCAGCAACACCTGCGAGACCACGTCGGGCGGGGTGAGTATGGCGGCCAGCACGAAGATGCCCAGTATGACGAACTTGCGCTTGCTGACGAGCATCTCGGGGGTGGTCAGCCCCACCTTGGTGGTGATGTAGATGAACACCGGCAGCATGAACGCCACCCCGAAGGGCAGCAGGAAGCCGAACAGGAAGTTGATGTACTTGTCCAGCGACAGCATGGGCGTGGCGAGCCCCTCGCCGGAGACCATGAAGAAGTCGATGGCCAGGAAGAACACCGCCCCGTAGCAGAACACGATGCCCAGCAGGAACAGGAGCAGCGCGAAGAAGAAGAACACACGGAAGGAGCGCTGCTCCTTGGGGTACAGCGCCGGCTTGACGAAGGCCCACACCTGCCAGATGATGACGGGGAAGGCGATGACGATGCCGGTGACGATGGCGACCTTGAGCTTGGTGGTCAGGGCCTCGGACACGGCGGTGTAGATGACCTGCACGCCGCGCTGCTCGATGGGCCGGGTGATCCAGGCAAGCAGCGGGTCGATCACGAAGTAGAAGGATATGAGGAAGCCCACGCCCACCGCGGCTACGCACACGATGATGACCTTGCGCAGGGCCAGCAGGTGGTCGCGCAAAGTCAGGCCCTCCTCGGCCTCCTCCGTCCCGACGGCCTCCGCGTCGCCCGGCTGGACGGCGTTCAGCGCCTCCGACGGCTCGTTATGCTTTGTTTTCATCCTTGGAAGCGTCCTCTTTGGGCTCGTCCTCCTTGACGGCGGTCTTGAAGTCCTTGATCGACTTGCCGAGCGCCCCGCCCAGGCCGGCGATCTTGCTGCCGCCAAACAGCACCAGCGCCAGTACGATGATCAGAATGATTTCAGTGGTTCCAAGCCTCATGTCGATGTCCTCCTATTGATCGTTGGTCTCTGCCGCGTCCTTTGCGGATGCCGCGGCCTTTTTAAGATCGGCGTCGATGGCGGCGATCTCGGTCTTCGTCTCCCGGTCGAGCTTTTGGATGTCGCGCTCCACGTCCTTGGCGACGCCGGTGACCTCCTCCTTCACGGAGTCGGCCGCCTCCTTCAGATCGGCCCGCACGTCCAGCTCCTTCACCGTGGCCTTCACGTCGCGCTGCACGTCCCGGACCTCCTTCTCGATCTCGTCCCAGCCCGTCTCGCGCTTCAGATCGCGGATCAGCAGCTTCAGCTTCCGCACGTTCCTGCCCAGCCAGCGCGCGACCTTGGGGAGATCGTCCGGCCCGACGATCACAAACGCAACCACCAGCACGATCAGAATCTCTCCAAAGCCGATGTTGAACATTACTTCATCCCCATTTCTCCATTCTATTATAGTTGGTTTCACCTAAAAATGCAACCGATTTTTTATCTTTTGCGGAAATTAGGCAGTAGGGGATTGGCCTATTTGTCGTACCACTCCAGGAAATCGTGGGTCTGGCCTTGGGTCTTATAGCCGGGGAAGGTATCGAGGCTGACGGCGTGGAGGCTCTTGAACACGCTCTTTTCGATGTCGGGGTTGCGCCTGCGCAGGTCGCGCAGCAGCAGCTTGACCTCCTGCCGCTTGGAGGCGTGGACCGCGTCGGCGGCGTTCTCGGTGAACCGGCACGCGCACTGGAGGAATTCAAGGCCGTTGTAGTTGCGCCAGGCGACGATGTCGTCCTCATGGACGCAGTACAGCGGGCGTATGAGCTCCATGCCGGGGAAGTTCGCGCTGCGCACCTTGGGCATCATGCCCTGGAGCTGCGCCCCGTAGAACATCGCCATGACGGTGGTCTCGATGACGTCGTTGAAGTGATGGCCCAGGGCGATCTTGTTGCAGCCGAGCTTCTGCGCCCGATCGTAAAGGAAACCGCGCCGCATCCGGGCGCACAGGTAGCAGGGGTTCTTCTCCGCGCCGTTGGCGACCTCGAACACGTTGCTCTCGAAGATCTCCACCGGGATGCGCAGCAGCGCCGCGTTGCGCTCGATCTGCGCCCGGTTGGCGGGGACGTAGCCGGGGTCCATCACCAGGAAGCGCACCTCGAAGGGGAAGTCCGTGACGCGCTGCAACTGCTGCATCAGCTTGGCCAGCAGCATCGAGTCCTTGCCGCCGGAGATGCAGACCGCGATGCTGTCCCCCGGCTTGATCAGCTCATACCGCTTGACCGCCGCCACGAAGGGCGTCCACAGGGTCTTGCGGTACTTCTTTTGGATGCTGCGCTCGATCATCTGGCAGGCGTCCAGCTCACGCTTCACGCGACCACCTCCGCGACCCGGGCGTTGGGGATGAGGCCCATCCGCACGGGATAGCTGTCCGGCAGCCACAGCGTATCGTCGGAGAAGTTGGAATACTTCGACATCAGCCCCAGCAGCTTCTGCCCGTTCTCCGCGTCCATCGGCGTGGGCCGGTAGTCGTTCTTGTTGGTCACGCTGGACACGCTGACGGGGATGACGTCGATGCCGCCGTCGGCCACGGTCCCGTCGGGCGACACCACGAGGTTCTGCCGGAACATCAGCGCCCGCTTGTCGGTGGGGTTGTCGTTGCCGCCGAAGCAGAAGTTGCCCAGGCTGTACACGATGTACTTGCCCTTGTAAAGCTCCACCCCGCCGTAGACGTGGGGATGGGTGCCGATGATGAGGTCCGCGCCGGCGTCAATGATGGCGTGGCCGTAGGTCTTTTGCTCCTTCACCGGCTCGTAGTGCTTTTCACGGCCCCAGTGCATGTTGACGATCAGCACGTCGCAGTTCGGACGCTCGGCTTGTATGGCCTCCACGATCTTGTCCACCTTGATCTCCCACTCGAGGTAGCCCAGCGCCGACACGCGCACGCCGTCGATCTCCGTGCGGAACACCTTGGTATAGCCGCAGCAGCCGATGCCCGCCTGCTCGAGAAGCTCCGCCGTGCGGACGAGGCCGTCGTTGCCGAAGTCCTTGGAGTGGTTGTTGGCCACGTTGCACAGCTCCACGCTGGAGCCGGTCATGATGTTCACGTAGTCCGGGTCGCCCTTGAACACGTAGCTGCCCTTGCGGGCCGTGCCGGTGTCCGTGATCGGGCCCTCGAGGTTCAACACCGTCAGGTCGTCCGACGTGAACCAGTCCCGCACGTTGGAGAAGAACCAGTCGTAGCCGTTGGCCTGCACGGCGCGCTTGAACTTCATGTAGGTGTCCTGGTGGACGCTGCCGCCCAGGGTGCAGTCCCCCGCCGCCGTGATGCGGATCGTCACGGGCTGGGGTTCCGCGGTGGGCGCGGGCGTGGGCGTCGGGGTGGGCGCGGGCGTGGGCGTCGGGGTCGGGTCGGGCGTCATGTGGATAGTCGGCACGGGCGTGACCGCTAAGACCTCTATCGCCTGCGCCGCCTCGTCCGCGCCCCGGTCGCCCTTGAGCATGAATATCGCGCACGCCACGCACAGGAGGAGGATCGCGCCGAGGAGGGGGCGGAGACGGTATAGCTTTTGTGTGGTCCCTTTTTTGGACATATGTACCTCCGTGGTAGAATGGATGTTGGACTATCACCTCATCCGTCAGCCCTTCGGGCTGCCATCTTCCCCTGAAGGGGAAGGCAAAGGGAAACGGACCAAAAGCCTTCCCCTCTGGGGAAGGTGGCATTTGCGCAGCAAATGACGGATGAGGTCCCAAGCGGGCGGCGCGACGCCGCCCCTACATCATCCGTCGATGACAAGCTCCCGCGCCACGCGCTCGGCCACGAGCTCTGAGGCGCGGCCCGTCTCCCGGCAGCCGAAGAAGTCGAGGACCTGGCGGCAATTCTCCTTGGCGTCGAAGGGATGGGCGATCAGGTCCATCAGCTCATCCTCGCTGTGGGCCACCACGAGGGGGGATTCGTCGGGGTCGAAGTACAGGCCGCCGCGCTCGGCGTCGTAGTCCCCGCGGTCGGGCTGGTAGTAGATGACGGGCCGACCCAGCAGCATGAAGTCGCCGCCGATGGAGGAGTAGTCGGTGATGAGCATGTCCGTGACGAGCAGCAGCTCCGACGGCTCGGGCCAGTCGCTCACGTCCATGGCGGCGTCGGAGGCGATGCCCCGGGCCACCTCATGGCTGCGGGTGACGCATATCCATCGCTCGCCGGTGGCCTCCTCCAGCGCGTCGCGGACCCTTTGCAGGCTCAAGCCCGCCGCCTGCCGCCCGCCGGTGTCGGTGCTTCGGAAGGTGGGCGCGTAGAGCAGCACCCGCAGGTCTGGGGCGATGCCCAGCCGCTCCCGCACGCGCCGCGCCACCTCCGGCGGGTCTTTGACGAGCAGGTCGTTCCGGGGACAGCCGCAGATCATGAATTCCTTCTTCGCGCCCATGCCGGTGTGGTGGACGCGGTCGCCGAAGGTCGACCCGGACACGGCCAGGTCGATGCGCGGCCCCTCCAGCCGGAAGTATTTATGATGGGGGTCGATGTCCAGCCGGATCTTCTTGAAGCCCCGGTCGCCGTGCCAGGTCTGGACGTAGAACTGGTCGTCGAACTTCACCACCCAGTTCTGCATCCCGGAATTGGTGACGATGACCCGCGCCGTCGCCATCGCCTTCAGCGTCCGCCGGGACATGCGGGGCAGCGGCGTCACCCACTCGGGCAGCGGCTGTTTGCGCCCCTTGGCGCTCAAACGGAAATAGATCGTCGCCTCCGGCGCGACGGCGTGCAGCGCCTCGGCCACGGCCCGGGGATTGTCGTTGTACATCGTCCCGTCGTAGCTGGAGAAGAACACCGCCCGCTCGTCGACGCCGTAGCGCCGGTGATACCAGTAAAGGGCCAGCTTGTAGAAGGGCTCGGGGGCCTTCTTGAGCTTCCGGGTGATCAAATAGACGACCTTGTTGCGCTTCAAAAGCCCCTTGAGGGAGCGCCGCCCCGAAACGGCCTCCACGGGCCGCTCCAACACGGCCGGGTCCACGGGGACGACGTACAAGCCCCGCCTGCCCTCGTGGACGGAGTCGATGGCGATCTGCCCGCCCTGCCGGCTGAACCTGGGGTGCAGGTCGCAGCGGCAGTCGCCGTGGTATTTCAGCGGGGAACGGACCCGGGCCAGCACGCCCGCCCGGTTCCGGGCCTCCGAGCAGAGGTACACCGTGGACACCCTGGCCCGATTGGGATAGCAGTCCGTGACCACGTATTCCCCGTCGGGCGAATAGCTGCAATGCCCGTCCCGGCGGAGCGCCGGCCACAGCAGGCTGAACTCGCGGGAGCGATCCTTCATTAAATAGTAGTGCTCCCCGAGCGCTTCCTTGTTGAGGAAGCCGATGATCTCCCGGTCGTTCTTCCAGAAGCAGTGGGACGCGAAGCCGTCGTCGGAGAGATTGAACAATCCCGTCCCATCGGTGTTCGCCGTCACCAGCCGGGTGTGCTTGTGTCCGCCGCTGAACCAGCGGTGCAGCAGCATGAAGCGGTCGCCGGAGGGGGCGATCATCAGGTGATTCACTTTATGTTCCGCGCCCGCCATGGACGGGTCCGGCTCAAAGGCGGCGAGGTCCGTATATCTTAGGATGGGCTTCGCCGCGCCGGTGATGAGGTCCAGCCGCCAGACGCACGGCGCGTCCGGGCACTTCTCGCCCGCCGTGGCCTCCGCGAGGTTCGAGTAGCCGTAGCCGGGGCGCAGCCGATGCAGCCGCGAAAAATCCAGCGACAGCCCGAAGCTGCCGTCCTTCGCCACGTCGTACACCGGCAGCGGCAGCACCCGATCCTCCCGCATGAGCAGCGTGTCGAACACCACCGCGCAGTACGCGCCCGCCCGACAGTCGTTGTAGATGACGTAGCGCTCGAAGTCCGGCCCCAGCCACTGGGCCATGCAGCCCTGCTGGACGTTCCAGGTGTGGGTCGTGGCCAGCGGGATCACCTTGTCGTTTGAGCCGGTGTCGATCATCACCAGCTCCCCCGGCGCCCGGGGCGCGGGCTCGCGCTTCGCGTCTTTGACCCTCAGCGCCAGCATGCGGCGGTCCTTCGCGTCCCAGGGGGACTTGTCGTAGTAGCCGAAGAAGTACTCATAGCCGTCCTCCGGCGTCACGCGGCGCACGTCGCCCTCGCACACGACCTTGTCCCGTGAAAGCGCGTAGCCCGCGACCTGAACCACCCGGTTCACCGCACGCTTCAGGCGCGGATACGGCTCCAGCGCCCGCTTGACCGCCTTTTCGATGGACATGGCCTCCGACCTCCCGTATGCTGACCTCATGCGCGTCCTAAAGACCGGCATGGCCTTCGGGACACATCCTAATCATAATGCCGGCGCGGGCTACTGTCAACCGCGGACGTGTCAGGATTTAAGGTATTTTTAAGGTTCCCAATATATAATACTTTGATAGGAATAGTTGGCATCCTCGGAGGGACTTCATGAAACGCAAAAAGAAAAAATGGATACGCCGCCTGGTGTGGCTGGCGATACTGGTTTTGTTGGGCTGCGGCTTCTGGTTCATCGGACTGCCGATGCTGCGCCAGTCGGTGACCACCACCTACGACACCTACACGGCCACCATCGGCTCCATCTCCAACGACCTGTCCTTCTCGGGCAGCTTCGCGCTCAAGAACCAGGAAACGCTGACGGCGTCCGCCCCGGGCACGGTGCGGGCGGTGTACGTGGAGGCGGGCGAGAAGGTCAAGAGCGGCGACCGGCTGGTGCGCCTCTCCAACGGCGAGACGGTCAAGGCGTCCATCGACGGCACGGTGAACACCCTCGACGTGGCGGCGGGCGACGACGTGACCGGCGGGCAGCAGCTCTGCCAGGTGGCGGACTTCTCGACCCAGTCCGTGTCCATCCGCGTGGACGAGTACGACATCGGCGAGGTGTCCGTGGGCCAGACCTGCACTGTCACCGCCACGTCCCAGGAGCGCAGCTTCGACGCGGTCATCACCGCCATCAACTACGTCAGCCAGTCCACCGGCAACGTGGCCTACTACACCGCCACCGCCGACGTGGAGGTGGACGAGGGCATCTACCCCGGCATGCAGGCCACCATCACCATCCCCAAGGCGTCGGTGGAGAACGTGGTCATATTGAAGATGGACGCGCTGAGCTTCGACCGCACGAACCAGGCCTACGTCTATATGAAGGACGAGGGCGACGAATTGAAGCAGGTCAACGTGGAGCTGGGCATCGACAACGAGAGCTACGTGGAGATCAAGTCCGGCCTCAAGGACGGCGACACGGTCTACGTGGAAGCCAAGGCCGAGGAGACGGCCACCGGCTTTGCGGCGCTGTTCAGCGGCATGCAGCGCAACCAGTTCAACGCCGAGCGCGGCAACAACCGCGGCAACTGGTCGGGCGGCAGCGGCAACA
>JAFUWR010000119.1 GCA_017471125.1 Clostridia bacterium
CGCGCCGACGGACGCGCCCGCGGAGGCCGCGGAGGCGGCGGAGCCCGCGGAGGCGGTCGAGGCCGGGGACGACGCCACGGTGCCCCTGGAGCTGCCCGACCCGGAGGAGGTGGAGGCGCTGACCACCGAGGAACCCGCGCCGGAGCCCATGCGCATTTGGTTCGAGGAGGGCTTCGGCCTGTCCCTGCCCGAGGGCTGGGTCAGCTACACGGTGGCCGACGCCGACCGCGCCGCGGGGCTCAAGTACATCTTGGGCGACGGCAGCGGCGAGCGCTTTTTGTACATCCAGATCACGCCCACCCGCATCGCGGACGCCGAGGCGCTGGGCCAGGCCATCGAGGACGCGGAGGATTACGCCAAGACCGGCGCGCTGGCCTTCGGCGGGCAGGACTTCGTGACCTTCATCGACAGCGCCCAGAACGCAAGCTGCTGCGCCACCCTGCTGGGCGACAGCCTCGCGGTGTTCATGTTCACCCCCCAGACCGACGCCGACTTCATGCTGACGGCGACCCAGGTGATGGAGACCTATTCGACCCTCTGACCCCATGATGACGACGGGGCGGCGGCCATGCGTGGCCGCCGCCCCGTTTGTTACGACTGACGTAACAACTTAAATAAAAATGTTGGAAAATTAAACGGTTTACGAACGCCTTTCGCGCTTTACAAATAAAGAAAGTAATGAGACAATGATATGACGAGTATGACACAAAGAGGATAAAACAAAGATGAAATACATATCGACGCTGCTGGTGATCGCGCTCATCGCGGGCGCGCTCGGCGGCTGCCAGTTCGCCATCGTGGAGGGGGAATCCATAAAGGTGTCGGGCCTGTCGGCGATGGCCGAGGGCTACGATCTCTTCGGCGGCGGCGAGCCGGACATCTCCTACCTGGACGACGAGCCGCTGGACCTGACGCCCAGGCCGTCGCCCACCATCGACGAGGACGGCGACCTGGTCATGCCGCCCGCGCCGACGCCCACGCCCTACAAGAACCCGACGCCCATGCCCACGCGCATGCCGAAGATGACGCTGACGCCCGAGCCGGACCCGACGCCCACGCCCTACGCGCCGACGCCCATCGGCCTGCACAGCCGGGACGACGCGGGGGAGAACAAGGTCAGGAAGCTCCAGCAGCGGCTGATCGACTTAGGGTATCTCGACGCCGAGGCCGACGGAATCTTCGGCTCCCAGACCCTGGACGCGCTGCTGCGCTTCCAGAAGGACAGCGGCCTCGAGGAGACCGGCGTGCTGGACGACGACACCCGGGAGGCGCTGAACCCCAAGCCCGAGGTCACCACCGCGCCGGAGGACGTGCTGTACGCCCGGGGCGCGCTGGGCCACGACATCCGGGTCATCCATCGGCGGCTTCGGCAGTACGGCTTCTCGGCCCGGCCCGAGAGCAGTCAGTACGACGAGGACACCGCCGAGGAGGTCATGGAATTCCAGTCCTACGCGGTCATGTACTACGGCACCCAGTTCGACGACCCCGCCGACGACATCGAGGTGGTGGACATGTCGGTGGAGACCGGCAACGACGACGGCGCGGGCATCCCCTTCATGCCGGTGCTGGAGCCGGAGGCCACCCTGCGGCCCTACCACGCGCTGGACGGCGTGGTGAGCGAGAACCTGTATAATTACCTGGCCGACGACCGCTTCCCGGTGTACCGCGAGACGGTGCAGACCGGGGACGAGGGCATCGAGGTGGAGCGCGTCCAGCGGCGGCTGGCGACCCTCGAATACTATTACAGCGACGTCACCGGCGTGTTCGAGACCTTCACCGCCGAGGCGCTCAAGGCGTTCCAGCACCGGGGCGGCCTGCAGGAGACCGGCATCGCCGACGCGGAGACCCAGACGCTCCTGTATTCCACCAACGCGCCCGCCGCCGAGAAGGTGGACCAGCCCTATTACATCAAGGTCTCCCTGGATGAGCAGCGGGTGTACGTCTACCGCTATTTGGACGGCCACTACACCCAGCTCATCAAGTCCATGATCTGCTCCTCCGGCCTGGGCAACTCCACGCCCAAGGGCACCTTCGTGTCCCCCGGGCACCGGGATTCCCGCTGGCACTACTTCGTGGAGTTCAAGTGCTGGGCCCAGTACGCCTTCGTCATCACCGGGAACATACTGTTCCACTCGGTCATCTACTCGTCCAACAGCGAGAGCGCCCTGCGCACAAGTACCCTCGCCAACCTGGGCCACAAGGCGTCCCACGGCTGCGTGCGGCTTCGGGTGGAGGACGCCAAGTGGATCTACGAGCACTGCGGCGAGGGACAGGTCATCGAGGTCTACTGACCCGGCGCGGACACTTATTTGAAAGTTAAACTCTATGCCACGAAACCGATGAAATCATAAGCTATAATAGAACGTATCAAACGCGATTGGGAGTGTGAGCTTTGTTTAAGCGTATCATGTGCATGGCGCTGGCCTTGGCGCTGTTTACAGGCGCGGCGTTCGCCGAGGCGGGGGTCTCCGCCGCGGACGCGCTGTTC
>JAFUWR010000120.1 GCA_017471125.1 Clostridia bacterium
ACTCTCCACTCTCCACTCTCGACTCACATACCCGACCGCCATCTACGACATCCCAAAGGGGGAGTATCTCAATGAGCACTCTTTTGGCGGTATTCGTGATCGCCGCCATCGGCTATCTGATCGGCTCCATCAAGATCAAGGGCATCGAGTTAGGCACCGCGGGCGTGCTGCTGGTGGCCCTGGTGTTCGGCCACTTCGGCGTGAAGATCGACGCCATCGTGCGCAACTTCGGCCTGGTCTGTTTCGTGGGCTCGGTGGGCTTCATCGCCGGTCCCAAGTTCTTCCGCGACTTCAAGCGCAACGCCAAGAATTACATCCTGCTGGGCTTCATCATCATCTTCAGCGGCGCGGCGGTGTGCTGCCTGGTGGTCAAGATAGCGGGCATCCGGCCCGAGCTGTCCGTCGGCCTGATGACCGGCGCGCTGACCTCCACCCCCGGCCTGGCCGCGGCCCAGGAGGCCGCGGGCGAGCTGTCCGACCTGGCCACCACCGGCTACGCCATCGCCTATCCCTTCGGCGTGGTGGGCGTGGTGCTGTTCGTGCAGCTCATCCCCAAGTTCCTGCACGTGGACCTGGAGGAGGAGCGCAGGGCCTTCCAGAACGCCCTGTCCGTGGAGCTCAAGGCCTATGACGGCAAGCTGATCCACTTAGACGAGTTCGGCCTGTTCGGCTTCACCCTGGCCATCGCGCTGGGCGTCATCGTCGGCAACATCAAGATCCCGCTGCCCGGCGGCGCGGAGTTCTCCCTGGGCACCACCGGCGGCCCGCTGATCGTGGGCCTGCTGTTCGGCCACTTCGCCCACTTCGGCCCCATCGACATCTCCGTGCCCACCCCGGTCCTAAAGACCCTGCGCGAGCTGGGGCTGATGCTGTTCCTGATCGGCGCGGGCGTGTCCGGCGGCGCGGGCTTCGTGGAGACCCTGCGGCAGGAGGGCATGATGCTGTTCGTCTACGGCGCGCTGATGACCCTCACGCCCATGCTGGTGGGCTACTTCGTGGCGGCGAAGCTGATGAAGTTGAGCCTCTTCAACAACCTGGGCTCCATCACCGGCGGCATGACCTCCACCCCGGCCCTGGGCACGCTGATCAGCGTGGCCGGCACCGACGACGTGGCCTCCGCCTACGCGGCCACCTACCCCATCGCGCTGGTGAGCGTCGTGCTGTGCAGCCAGTTCATCGTGCTGCTGCTGAAATAGAGAGGCACGCAATATTATTTTTCCTTGAGGTACTATTCCGATGCACTTTGACATACGAGGGGCCCTGACCCAAGAGCAGCAGATGTCCGAGGCCTTCTTCCTGAGCGTGGTCCTCGCGTTCAGCGGAGGGTTCCAGGACGCCTACACCTACATGGTCCGGGGCCACGTGTACGCCAACGCCCAGACGGGCAACGTGGTGATGATGAGCACCCACCTGATGACGGCCCACTGGGCGGAGAGCCTCGCGTACTTCTTCCCGCTGCTGGCCTTCGCGCTGGGCGTGTTCGCCGCGTCCCACATCCACCTGTTCGTGGAGCACCGGCACGGCAAGCTGCACTGGCGGCAGTACGTGATCGCGCTGGAATCCCTCATCATGCTGGCCGTGGGCTTCATGCCCCAGTCCGCGAACCTGCCGGCCAACTGCCTGGTGTCCTTCGCCTGCGCCATGCAGGTGCAGTCCTTCCGCACCGTCCACGGCTATGCCTACGCCTCCACCATGTGCATCGGCAACCTGCGGGGCGGCATGGCGTCCCTGTCCGAGTACTTCTATACCCGCGACAAGGCCAAGCTCGAGCGCGCCAAGTACTACCTCGGCGTCATCATCGCCTTCGCCGTGGGCGCGGGCGTGGGCGGCAACCTCTGCCCCCTCATCGGCGAAAGGTCCGTCTGGATCTGCTGCGCCCTGCTCGCCTTCGGCTATTGGCTGCTCGGCTGGAAGGGCCGCCGCAAGAACCACCTCAAGGAGATCTTCCAAAAATACGGATGGTGAACGCCATCCGTATTTTTTTATACCTATTCAGTTTTCGCCGCCGCTGGCGATGCCGTCCCGGATGATCTCCTCCAGGTATTCCTTTTTCGATCTGTCCCCGATGTCCGAGAACACGGCGTTGTACGCGACCAGGGCCGTCCGCACGTAATGGCTGTTGTCCTCGAACAACTGCCGGTCGATGGGAAAGCCCTTTTCGTCGGCGAACTGACAGCAGAAGTGGATCGTCGTGCGCGTGTTGCCCTCGCGAAACGCATGGATCTTCCACAGGGCGGCGTAGTCCGCCTCCGCCCCGTCGAGGTCGGCCTCCGCCCGCAGGCCGAGTTTGTTCCGGAGCACGGTCGTCCCGGGGATGACATAGGGGTCAATCATCGGCCTCGCCCTTCGCCTTGTACTTCTTGTCCAGATACTTTTTCAGGTCGGCGGTCGTCGCCTTCCCCGCCTTCTCCAGCTCGATGTACTTCTTGAAATCCTCGGTGGGCTCCAGGCCGTCGACCTTGATCAGTCCGATGGCATAATCCCACGCTTTGGAAACGGTCATGGGCAGCACCTCCTTGCGGAACGTCCTTCATCAGCCCCAGTATACCACAAACCGGCGGGCAAGGCAAGCGCCGCTGGCCCGCGGAACGCACGCGGTTTTATGTCCGATGTGATTGTCAAGCGCGGCAAAATATGGTATGATTATGGGGACGGGCACGAGGCCCAATACGGACAAAGGAGCGACCATCATGAAGATCTACTCGGTATACGACGCGGAATTCAAGCCCTACGGCAAGGTGCTGGAGGGGTACGACTGCAAGGAGCTCGTGGAGGCGATGCTGAAGATCGACCTGCCCGCGGCGGGCACGGCCTACGAGCCGGGCATCGCATCGCTGGAGGCGTGCGCGATCTACGACGCCTTCCGCGACCGGGGCTACGGCGGCATGCCGATCCAGCTGGGCATGTGCTGGGGGCACAACGTGACGCTGAACTGTCTGGAGTACCACCGCGACAGCGAGATCAACGTGGGCACCCACGACTTCATACTGCTGCTGGCCCGGGAGGACGAGATCGTGGACGGCACGCTGGACACCGCGCTGGTGAAGGCGTTCCGGGTGCCTGCGGGCGTGCCGGTGGAGGTCTACGCCACCTCGCTGCACTACGCGCCCTGCCAGACCGACGCCGCCACCGGCTTCCGTACCGCCGTGGTGCTGCCCAAGGGCACCAACACCGACAAGCCCGACTTCGAGCCCCTCTGCGAGGAAGACAAATGGATGACCGCCCGCAACAAGTGGCTGCTGGCCCATCCCGACGCGCCCGAGGCCAAGAACGGCGCGCACATCGGCCTGAAGGGCGAAAATCTCACGGTATAACAAATTCGCCCTTTACAAAACGGGATTTTTGTGGTATGATATATCCGAAAATTGAACATCGGGAAATTTGCGGGTTACGGCGCACGCCGTATTAAAACGGGAACGGGGTGAGAATCCCCGACAGGACCGCTGCTGTGTGGGTGAGCGAGGCGCAGGATGCCATTGGCGCAAGCCGAGAAGGCGCGCATCGCGTTGAACCCGAGCCAGAAGACCTGCCCGCGAATGAAGTATCATTTTCTTCGGCCTCAAGAAAGATATGTCCAGCATGAACCAGTTCGGGCGCGGTGTGCCGCCGGGTCCGGGCAGGGCAAGCGTCTATGACGGGATATATGGGCTTGAGCCGGTATATCCCGATTTTCATGCCGCGAACGTCGATTGGTACCCGATGTTCCCGGTTCGCCGACCCCGGCGCGGCGGCGGAGGAAGTGCCGTCCTCCTGGTCACCGTCGTTCCCCCCTTTGCGGCGGTCGCGCCTCGCCGGGCGCCCCATTGGTATTCCCCCCAAAGAATATGAGCGCATCGGATCGGATGATCCGGTGCGCTCGCGGCTTTTGGAGAGTGGAGAGTTGAGAGTGAAGAGTGGAGATATAGAGGCACCAGGCATCAGGCACCAGGCACCAGTGCGATACTCGCTGTCGTAGGGGCGCTATGCCTTCCCCTTTAGGGGAAGGTGGATCGACCGCAGGTCGAGACGGATGAGGTCAGCGCCCGCCATGGGACATCATCCGCCCCTTCGGGGCACCTTCCCCACCGGGGGAAGGCTTTTGGCTGACGCGCATAGTCTTAATCC
>JAFUWR010000121.1 GCA_017471125.1 Clostridia bacterium
GAGGGGTTTTAGGCAATAGGCAATAGGCAATAGGCAGTAGGGGAACGGAGGCGTGCAGGCGATGAGGGCATCGCCCCTACACCTCGGTCCATGTCGTAGGGGCGCCGTTGCGGCGCCCGTGTGCCTTCCCCTCTGGGGGTTCGAGCGCCCGGAAAACAGTCCAGTGGACTGTTTTCAGCGAGAACGGGCCGGCAGGCCCTGGAATGGTGGATTGCGCGAAGCGCAAGGCGGATGAGGTCCCCGGCGGGCGGCGCAACGCCGCCCCTACGCCTACTGTGGCATATTATTATCGAGATGGTGGAAGAATTGATCGTCGGCAGCCGTGAGCTATCCCCGGACGCCGTGAGCGTCACGCCCCTTAAAGACCGCGTTCTCCGCGTGCGCTTTGCAAACGGCGAGCTTCGGGATTTTGACGTCGGGCCCTTGCTCTCCCGAAAGTGCTATCGCCCCTTGGAGAGCGACGTGCTCTTCCAGACGGCCCGCGTCTCCTTCGGCGTCGTGGAGTGGGCCAACGGCCTGGACATCGACCCCGAATGGCTCTACGAGGACAGCGTGCCCGTCACCTGATCTATAAAACAACGACCTTGGAGGGAACCATGGATCGCATGCGTGAACTGGTGGACCGCCTGAACGAGACGGCCTACCAATACTATACCCTGGACGCGCCCACGATCTCGGATAAGGAGTGGGACGCGCTCTACGACGAGCTGGTGAGATTGGAGGCCGAGACGGGCGAGCGCCTGCCGGACTCGCCGACGCGGCGGGTGGGCGGCGAGGTGCTGCCGGGCTTCGAGCCCCACACCCACATCGCGCGGCTGTGGTCGATGGGCAAGGCGCAGTCCATCGAGGCGCTGGAGGACTGGGCGCGCCGGGCGGAGAAGCTGCGGGAGGACGCCGTCGCCGGGGGCGCGGCCCTGCCGCCCATCACCTACGTGGTGGAGCACAAGTTCGACGGCCTGACGGTGAACCTGACCTATGAGGGCGGGCAGCTCGTGCAGGCGGCCACCCGGGGCAACGGCGTCACCGGCGAGGCGATACTGCCCCAGGTGATGACCATCCGCTCCATCCCGCTGACCATCCCCTTCAAGGGCCGCATGGAGGTCCACGGGGAGGGCTTCATGCGCGTGTCGGTGCTGGAGAAGTACAACGAGACGGCCAAGGAACCGCTGAAGAACCCGCGCAACGCCGCCGCGGGCGCGCTTCGGAACCTGGACCCCGCGGTCACGGCGTCGCGACGGCTGGACGCCTGCTTCTACGACGTGGGCTACATCGAGGGGCGTTCCTTCGCCACCCAGCACGAGATGCTCGATTTCCTGCGGGAGAACCGCTTCCCGGTGTCGTCCTGCGAGATCGACGCCAGGACGCTCAGGGACGCCGTGGCCGCGGTGCATGAGATCGAGGCGGATCGCGCCAACCTGGACTACATGATCGACGGCGCGGTCATCAAGATCGACGACTACGCCACCCGCGACGCCCTGGGCTACACCGACAAGTTCCCTCGCTGGGCGGTGGCGTACAAGTTCGAGGCCGAGGAGATGACCACCACCCTCGAGGACGTGACCTGGCAGATCGGCCGCACGGGGAAGCTGACGCCGGTGGCGCGGGTCAGCCCCGTGGAGCTGGCCGGGGCCACGGTGCGGCAGGCCACGCTGAACAACTGGCAGGACATCCAGCGCAAGCGGGTGAAGCTGGGCGCGAAGGTGTGGATACGGCGCTCCAACGAGGTCATCCCGGAGATCATGGGCCGCGTGGACGAGTACGCCGACGACGAGCGCGACATCGAAAAGCCCGCGGTCTGTCCGGCCTGCGGGTCGGCCCTGGTCGAGCGCGGGGCGCATCTGTTCTGTCCGAACCGGGACGGCTGCAAGCCGCAGATCGTGATGCGGCTAAGCCACTTCGCCAGCCGGGACGCCATGGACATCGACACCTTCTCCGAAAAGACCGCGGCGCAGTTGGTGGACGCGGGGCTGTTGCAGGAGGCGGACCAGCTCTACGGCCTGACGAAGGAACAGCTCTGCGGGCTCGAGCGCTTCGGCGAGAAGAAGGCCGAGAACCTGATCAACGCCATCGAGAAGAGCAAGAATTGTAAATTGAACGCCTTCATCCACGCCGTCGGCATCCCCAACATCGGCACCAAGACCGCCCGGGACCTGGCCGACCGCTTCGGCAGCGTGGCGGCGCTGCGCAGCGCGACCCGGGAGGAACTGCTGACCATGGACGACGTGGGCGAGATCGTGGCCGACTCCATACTGGGCTTCTTCGCCGACCCCGCCAACGCGCGGCTGGTGGACGCCCTGCTTGACGCGGGCGTGTCGCCTCAGTGGGAGAAGAAGGACACCTCCGGCGGCGCGTTCGCGGGCATGACCGTGGTGGTCACCGGCACGCTGTCCTCCATGGGCCGCGCCGAGGCCGAGGAGGCCATTCGGAGTGCCGGGGGCAAGGCCGCGGGGTCCGTGTCCAAGAAGACCAGCCTCGTCGTGGCCGGGGAGAGCGCCGGCAGCAAGCTCACCAAGGCCCAGGCGCTGGGCATACGGGTGATCGGGGAGGACGAGTTCTTGCAAATGCTCCGCAAATGAACGATACAGGGCCGCCGAACGGCGACCCTGTATCGTTTTATGCGACGATGCGCACGGGCTCCAGTATCACCTGCTTCTCCTTCAACACCTCGCCCGACAGGATGCGCAGGCTGTAATCCACGGCCTGGCTGCCGCCGGTGGGGCAGTAGATGGTGGCGTCGAGTATGCCCTGCCGCACCAGCTCGGCCCCGCCGCCGTCGCCCTCGAGGCCGTCCACGCCGATGAACCGTATGCCGTCCACCCGCAGGGACTCGGCGGCCAGCCACGCGCCGTAGGCCATGGCGTCGTTCTGGGCCACCACCACGTCGGCGGTCTTGCCGTGGACCACCAGGTACTCCTTGAAGCGGTCCTGGGCCTGGTCCTGGAGCCAGTTGGCGGGCAGCGCGTCCTCGAGGATGATCTCCGGGTGTCCCTCGAGCGCCCGCCGAAACGCCTCCTGCCGCGCGGCCACGGGCGGCGAGTCCTCGGTGCCCAGCACCTCCACCACCGTGCCGCCGGTGTCGCCCAGCATCTCCAGCACCCGCTCCCCGGCCAGGTAGCCGATCTGGTCGTTGTCCGGGCCGATGAACAGCGTGTAGTCCTCGCCGGACACGGCGCGGTCCAGCACGATGACGGGGATCTTCTTGTACACCTCCGACAGCACGGGGCGCAGGACCTCGGAGTCGTTGGGGGAGATGACCAGCAGATCGATGCCGTAGCCCATCAGCATCTCCACGTCCTTGACCTGCCGCTCGGTGTCCTGGGCGGCGTCGGTGTAGATGACCCGCAGGTCGTCCCGGGCCTGGGCCGCCTCCCGGAACTCCAGGTTCATGGTCACCCGCCAGGGCTCGATCAGGTTGGCCTGGCTCATGCCGATGAGCCAGGTCTTTTGCGTGCCGCCGTCCCGGGGGCCTCGGGCGACAAGGTACGCGCCCGCGGCGATGGCGGCGGCGATCAGCAGGGCGACGACGATGCGGCTGCGCTTCATGACTGCTTCCTCTCCGTGCGGTATTCGGCGGGCGACACGCCCAGCACCTTCTTGAACGCGGCGCTGAAGTAGTTGGCCCCGTTGTAGCCCACCTGCTCGGCTACCTGCCAGATCTTGCGGTCGGGGTCGTTCATCAGCTCCACGGCGCGGCCGATGCGCACGTGGGTCAGGTAGCGGGCGAAGGGCATGCCCAGCTCCTGCTTCATCAGGCGGCTCAGATAGACCGGGTGGATGGACAGCGACCGGGCCACCTCGGTCAGCTCCAGCCGGGAGTCGGCGTAGTGCTCGGCGATGTAGGCCTTGGCGGCGTCCACCACCGGCGACAGCGCGGCCCGGTCGGTCAGGCGCTCCATGGCGGCGTCGTAGGCGTCGGCCAGGGCGGTCACGTCCTCAACCGGCTCCACCTCCACCCGCGCCTGCACGCCTAATTCGGACCGCAGGGCGTCCCGCACCGCCGCCCGCACGGTTTCGTCCGCGCCGTCCGGGGCCTCATATAGCATGGCGATGTCGCCCCGGTCGTCGGTGAACAGGCAGTGGAACCCGAGGCCCGCGGGCAGGTCGGCCTCCAGCGCGTCCTGGAGGGTGTACTGCCGCAGGATGTGGGACCAGGGCTTGTCCCCGGAGGCCACGCCCCGCACCGAAATGAGCATCAGCCGCAGCGCCCCCGACCGGGGGAAGTCGAAGTACACGCCGAAGTCCCGTATCTCGTCGGCCTCGAGCCGCCCGGCCACCGCGTCCCGCAAAAACTCCTCCCGCAGGAAGCTGCGGCGGGCGTTGATCTGGGAGATGGCCCACTCGAAGTGGCGGTTGTGGGCGCGCTCGGCCTCGAGGGAATCCATCGCGGCGCGCAGCACCCGCCTGAGCTCGTCCAGGTCGATGGGCTTGAGCAGGTAGGCCAGCACGTTCATGTCCAGCGCGGCCCGGGCGTACTCGAACTTCTCGTAGCCGGTGATGACGATCACCCGCATGCCGGGGCGCGTGCGGTTCAGGGCCTTGATGAAGTCCAGCCCGTTCATGAAGGGCATGTTGATGTCCACCAGCACGATGTCGGGCCGCAAGGTCTCCGCCAGCTCCAGGGCGATCTCGCCGTCCTCGGCCTCGCCACACACCACGGCGGGCAGGCCCATGCGCTCGATCTGCGCCCGCAGGCCGGCGCGGATCTTCGGCTCGTCGTCGGCGATGAGTATGCGCCAAGGGGTCATTCCATCTCCCACCCTTCCTCGGTCGGCAGCGCCCGCGTGGCCGGGCAGGTCAGCGTGACGGTGATGCCGCCGGTATCGTTGATCGCGTACCGCAGGCCGTATTTGCGGCCATAGCTCAGGCGGATGCGGTTGTTGACGTTGAATATGCCGTAGCCGCTCTCCGGCAGCGCGTCCTCGTCGGACAGCTCGCGGTTGAGCCTGTCGCAGGCCTCCGGGGTCATGCCCGCGCCGTCGTCGGCGACGGTGAAGATGAGCGTCTCGCCCTCCTGCCGCGCCCGGACCTCGATGTGGCCGGGGCCGCGCTTCTGCTTGATGCCGTGGTAGATGGCGTTCTCCACAAGCGGCTGGAGGATCAGCTTGTTTACCATCAGCTGCCCCAGCGACTCCGGGATGTCGATCAGGTAGTTCAGCTTGTCCTCGTAGCGCACCTTCTGGATGATGAGGTAGCTCGTGACGTGCTCGGCCTCCTGGGACAGGGGGATGATCTCCTGCCCGCGGCTCAGGCTTATACGGAACAGCCGGGTCAGGGCGCTGACGGTCTGCACGATCTCCGGGGCCTGGTGCTCCTCGGCCATCCAACGGATGGTGTCCAGGGTGTTGTAGAGGAAGTGGGGCTTGATCTGGGCCTGGAGGGTGCGTATCTCGGCGCGGCGCTTCTCCCGCTGCTGCTTGTAGACCAGGTCCAGCAGCTCGCGCAGCTTGGCGATCATGCTGTTGAAGCTCTGGCCCAGCGCGGCGACCTCGCCCTGGGCGCTGTCCACGTCGAAGGACACGTCCAGGTTGCCCCGCTCGGCCTCGCCCATCAACCGGCCCAGCCGGGTGATGGGGCCGGTGAAGGACGCCGAGAACCGCAGGGACACCAGCGTCGCCACGGCGATGGCGGCCACGGCCATGAGGAGCATGTACCGCCGCAGGGCCAGCACCTGGTCCGGCGTCTCGCCCATGCGGAACACGCCCACGGTGTCCCAGCCGGTGACGTCGGAGTGGGCCATCAAAAGCTGGTAGCGCTCGCCGCCGATGGTCTGTATGGACGGCGTTTCCCGGGCGTTGACGCGGTACACCGTCTCGTTGACGGGCGCGTAGACGATCTCGCCGGATTCGTCCTGCACGAACACGTAGCCCGACTTGCCCAGGTGGATGCTGCGCACGCGCTCCTCGATGCCGCCGGTGAGCATGTCCGCGCAGATGACGCCCAGCAGCGCGCCGGTGTCCGGGTCGTGGACGGCCCGCACCACGGACACGATGTCGTTGGGGGACATCACCCGGTAGCTGCGCAGGTTTCGACCGATGGGGCGGGGGAGCAGCACCCGCGCGCCCGCCGCGGCCACCGCCGCCTGGTACCAGAAGTCCCGGCTCAACGGCGTCCGGGCCACGCGGTAGAGGTTGTTGGACACGTACAGCCCGTTCTCCCCGGCCACGAGGATGCCGTCGATCAGCCCGCGGTTCAGGTCGCCGAAGCTGCGCATGCGGTCGCGGGCGCGGGTCTCCGCGTCGATGCGGGCGGGGTCGTCGGTATCCGCCAGCTTCAAAAAGTCCAGTATGTCGTCGTCGCCGGAGAGGTACTCGATCACCTGGTCCACCGTCCGCACCGAGGCGTCGATGTTGGTGTGCACCTCCTCCAGCATCTCCCCGGAGAAGGCCGTGGCCTGCTCGTCGATGCCCGCGCCGTACAGCAGGTTGCCCACGATGGTCATGGCGATGAGCAGCACCGTGATCAGCAGCACCATCGAGATCAATAGCTGCCGCTGGAGCGTGAGCTTCATGGGGGTGGCCTCCGTTCGGGTCAATTATAAGCCTTATAAACGTAAAAGTAAAGGGGCGGATAACCGCCCCTCAAGTGAATTTGCAACGATCAGCCGCCGTACTTGGCAAGGATCTCAGCGGCGTTCTCGGGGGTGACGACCTCGGTGCCGAGGGTCACGTTCTTCTCCAGCTCTTCGCCTTCGACCAGCAGCTTGTAAGCGCTCTGGATGGCCTCGGCGCCGCCGGTGGGATAGACCATGGTCAGGCTCAGGCGGCCGTCCATGACGGAACGGATGCCGCCGTCGGGGGTGGGCAGGCCGTCGACGCCGATGAACTTCATCTCATCCTGGCGGCCGGCGTTGGTGGCGGCGATGTAGGCGCCCTCAGCCATGGGGTCGTTCAGCGCGAAGAACAGGTCGATCTCGTCGTTGGTCTGGAGCATCTCCTCAGCCACGGTGATGGCCTTCTCACGCAGCCAGTCGGCGTTGTTGTGGGCGATGATCTCGAGCTTGGGGTTCTTCGCGATGCCCTCGCGGAAGCCCTGGTCGCGCTCGATGCCGCCGGAGGTGCCGGCCAGGCCCTCGATCTCGCAGATCTTGCCGCCGTCGGGCAGCAGCACGTCGGCGACGTACTCGCCGCAGACCTTGCCGATGTACACGTTGTCAGCGCCGATGAACTGGGTGTAGGTGTCGCCGTCGATCTTGCGGTCCAGCAGGATGACCGGGATGCCGGACTCATAGGCGCGCTTGATGACGTCGGTCAGCGGGGTGGCCTCGTTGGGGGAGGTGATGATCAGGTCCACGCCCATCTGCATGAAGTTCTCGATGTCCGCGATCTGCTTGGAGTTGTCCTGGGCGGCGTCGGAATAGATGACCTCGAACATGGGGTACTTGGCGGCTTCCGCGGCGATCTGGTCGTTCATGGCCACGCGCCAGGGCTCGCCCAGGTTGCACTGAGCCATGCCGATGGTGTACTTCTTCTCCTCGGCCAGGGCGAACGCGCCCAGCGCCAGGACGAGCACCAGTACGAGAGCAAAGACTTTCTTCATGGGTAGTTCCTCCTTCTATTTTTAAGCCTTGGCGGCTTAAATTCGCGTCGATGTTTTTTAGTCTTCCTTCTTGACTGCCTGCAGGAACACGGACAGTATGATGAGGAAGCCCTTGGCGACCAGCTGGACGTTGGAGTTCAGGCCCTTCAGGCCCATGATGTTGTCCAGCATGCCGAAGATCAGCGCGCCGACCAGGGTGCCGAACATGGTGCCCTTGCCGCCGGCCATGGACGTACCGCCGATGGCCACCGCGGCGACGGCGTACATCTCGTAGCTCATGCCCTCGTTGGGACCGCCCTGGAAGATCTGGGCGGAGTGGATCATACCGGCGATGGACGCCAGCAGGCCCGAGAGCATGAAGGCGATCAGCTTGACGTTCTTGACGTTGATGCCCGACAGGTGGGCCGCGGTGGAGTTGCCGCCCACGGCGTAGATCTGCCGCCCGAAGCGGGTCTTGGACATCACGAAGGCGAAAATGGCCCACAGCACCAGGAAGATGATGGCCGGCACCGGCACCACGCCGCCCACGCGCTTGGACAGGATCTCAAACACGGGAGGGGCCAGGCCGGGGGCGTCGCCGTAGGACAGCGGGATGCCCGCGCCGCCGGACCACAGGCGCGCCAGGCCACGGGCGATGTTCATCGACGCCAGCGTCACGACGAACGCCTGTATCTTCATCCGCGTGACCACGAAGCCGTTGAACAGGCCGTAGACCGCGCCCATCGCCATGCAGATGAGCACCGTGGGCACGAATTCCAGGTCGTTGTGCATCATCAGCGCCGCGCAGCCGGTGGACACCAGGCCCACCACCGAGCCGACGGACAGGTCGATGTCGCCCAGCAGGACGATCATCGTCATGCCGATGGCGATGATGCCCGTCTCGGACACGGCCCTGAGCAGGTTCATCAGGTTGGTGACGCTCAAAAACGTGTTGCGCCCGTTCTTCACGCAGATGATGGAGCCGATGATGAAGATCACCACCAGCGCGATGTAGCTTTGGAACCTCTGTATGGTCTCCCGCACGTTCAGACCTTCGCCCTTCTGCTTCATGCGGTCGCCTCCTCTCGCATTGTCGCCGCGGACAGCAGCTTCTCCTGGGTGGCCTCGGCTCTCATGAACTCGCCGGTGATCCTGCCCTCGCAGAGCGTCAGGATGCGGTCCGATATGCCGATGATCTCCGGCAGCTCCGACGACACCACGATGATGCCGATGCCCTGGGCCGCCAGGTTATTGATGAGGGTGTATATCTCAGCCTTCGCGCCCACGTCGATGCCGCGGGTGGGCTCGTCCAGCAGCAGCACCTTCGGGTGGGTGATGAGCCACCGCCCGAGGACCACCTTCTGCTGGTTGCCGCCGGAGAGCGTGCCCGCCAGCGTGCCGGTGCCCGGCGCCTTGATGCGCATGGCGTCCATCTGCTGGTCCCACTCCTTCTTCTCCGAAGGGGTGTCCATCACCACGCCGCGGGTGAATTTTTTGAGAAGCGGAAGCGACATGTTCTCGCCGATGGACCTTAGCAGCACCAGGCCCTTGCCCTTCCTGTCCTCCGTGGCGAAGGACAGGCCGTGGTCGATGGCGTCCCGGGGGGATTTGATGGAGACCTTCTGGTTCTCGATGTAGATGTCCCCGGTGGTCAGCTGCGGGTGGACGCCGAACAGGCACTCGAAGATCTCCGACCGCCCCGCGCCCAGCAGCCCCGCCAGGCCCAGCACCTCGCCCTTCTTCAATGAGAAGGACACGTCGTACAGCGGGCGGCTCGAGGAGCCCTCGGCGGTGTGGAGGCTCAGATGCTCCACGCGCAGCACCTCGTCGCCGATGGGGACCTCCTCCTTGGGGTACATGTCCTTGATCTCCCGGCCCACCATCATCGAGATGATGTGGTCGCGGTCGGTCTCCCGGGCGTTGACCTCGCCGATGTACTCGCCGTCGCGCAGCACCTCCAGCCGGTCGGCGATCTCAAAGACCTCCTCCATGCGGTGGGTGATGTAGATGATGCCCACGCCCTCGGACTGGAGCCTGCGGATGACCCGGAAGAGCTGCTCCGTCTCCTGCTTGGAGATGGCCGAGGTGGGTTCATCCAGTATCAGTATCCGCGCGTTCAGCGATATGGCCTTGGCGATCTCCACCATCTGCTGCTCGCCCACGCGCAGGGATTTGAGCGGCCTGCGGGGGTTCAGGTCCAGCTCCAGCATTTGGAGCCACTTCCTGGCCTCCTCCTCCTGGGCGCGCTTGTCCACCAGGCCCAGGCGGTTGCACTTCTCCCGGCCCATGAACATGTTTTCGGCGATGGACATCTCCTTCGCCATTTGCAGCTCCTGGTGGATCTTGGCGATGCCCAGCGACCGGGCCACCACCGGGCTGCCGATCTGCACCGGCTTGTCGTCGATGTAGACTTGGCCCTCGTAGCGCACCAGCGCGCCGCACAATATGTTCATCAGCGTGGACTTGCCCGCGCCGTTTTCGCCCATCAGCGCAAGCACCTCGCCGCCGTCCAGCTCCAGATGCACGCCGTTCAGCGCCCGCACCTGGCCAAAGCTCTTGCCGATGCCTTCCATCCTCAAAAGCCTGCCCATGCCGCGCCTCCTTTCAACTGTGCTGTGTCACGTTATCATTTTAGACCGACGCGCTAAAAATGTCCATGTGAATTTCAAACATCCATCCACGATTTTTCAACTTTGTTAAGATGTGGGATGCACAATCGGGAATTATATGGTATAATGATACGACGAAGGAGGGATCATTATGGACTTCGATATTCAAAAAATGAAATGGACCCGGGAGCCCGCGGCGTGGACAGCCGGGGACGGCAGGATCGAGATCACCACCGCGCCGGGCACGGACCTGTGGCAGCGGACGTACTACCACTTCCGCAACGACAACGCCCCGGCCCTGCAGATCGAGACGGACGAGCAGTACTTCACCTTCTGGGTCAAGACCGACTTCACCCAGAGCCACCACCGCTTCGACCAGTGCGGCGTGGTGATGTACCTGGACAGCGAGAACTGGCTCAAGGGCTCGGTGGAGTACGAGAACGAGACCTTCCAGCACCTGGGCAGCGTGGTCACCAACCATGGCTATTCCGACTGGGCCACCACCGCCATCCCCGCGGACGTGAAGGTCATGTGGTACCGCCTGAGCCGCCGCGCGGACGACTACTGCATCGAGTGCTCCGCTGACGGCGTCACCTACACCCAGATGCGCGTGTGCCACATGTGGGAGGGCGCGGGGAAGGTGCGCTTCGGCATCTACGCCTGCTCCCCCGAGGACTCGTCCTTCACCGCCGCCTTCACCGACATGAAGGTCACCGAGTGCGTCTGGCAGGCCCACGACGGACAGCAGCCCGACGAAGCGTAAGCCCTTGCATTTTGACATGAAACCCCGTATAATAGGATGTGACGCTTATTGCATGGGGGAAATGACATGAACGACCTGATCGGCTTTTTCGACTCCGGGGTGGGCGGCGTGAGCGTGCTGCACGAGGCGCGGCGCATCATGCCCAACGAGAACTACCTGTTCTACGGCGACAACGCCCACGCGCCCTACGGCCCGCGGCCCCTGGAGGAGATCCGCGCCCTGTCGGCGGCGGGCATCGGCCTGCTGCTGGAGCGGGGGGTGAAGGCGGTGGTGATCGCGTGCAACACGGCCACCTCGGCCTACGCGGAGATCGTCCGCGCCCAGCACCCGGAGCTGCCGATCATCGGCATGGAGCCGGCGCTCAAGCCCGCCCACTTCGCCCGCCACGGCGGGAAGGTGATCGTGCTGGCCACGGCGGCCACGCTCAAATTAGAAAAGTTCGAGCGCCTGATGGCGCGGTACGGCGACGAGGCCATCCCCGTGGTGGGGGAGGGCCTCGTCGAGCTGGTGGAGAACGGCAGGGCACAGACGCCGGAGGCGGCGGCGCGGGTGCGGGCGCTGCTTGAGCCCTACTCAGATAAGCAGATCGACGCCGTGGTGCTGGGCTGCACCCACTACCCGTACCTGCGGGAGCACGTGCAGGCCGTGCTGCCTCACGCGCAGATCTTCGACGGCCGGGAGGGCACCGCCATGCGGCTGAAGTCCCAGCTTGAGAAGTATGGCCTGCGCTCCGACGACGCGCCCGGGATCGTGGAATATCGGTCCTCCGGCGGGCCCGAGGCCATCGCGCTGATGGAAAAGCTGATGGCGTGGATGGATTAGGGCAGAAGAATAATTAACATGTGATGAAATTTTTCTACTATAACATCGCGGTATAGTTTCCTCCGGGGGCACAAGGCCACCTTTAGTAAAGGTTGCCTTTTTCCCCCGTACTCCCCTTTTTTCATCCAAACATGCGTTAGTACGAATTTGAAGCGTGGCGCGTCAGCTAAGGCCTTCCCCTTTGGGGAAGGTGGCCGAGCGAAGCGAGGTCGGATGAGGTTCCCGGGCTGGCGGCGCAACGCCGCCCCTACGAGGATGCGGGAGTTCGTGACCGTGCGGGCGCTGAGGGCAGCGCCCCTACGGGTATTCCTGTTCCCTGTTCCCTGATACCTGTTCCCTCTGCCGCCCCGCACAAAAAACCCGCCGACATCTGCTGTCGGCGGGAAAATTGCTTTTTTACCCGGGTAGTTATTCAATTTTTATGATGTTCGCCCTGAGGGGAGGGCGTTTGGTGTGCCTGCGTTTCCCGTGAAAACAATCCTTGGTTTCTCTTCACGTGTGGATCTCTTTCACCTTGGAAATCGTCCCGTCTTGTCGATCAGTTTGTATTGGATCGGGAAGCGCAGGCCTTGAACTGTGCTTCGTTAAAGTACAATGGCACCGCCTCCCTTTCTGATTATTGGAGACCTGCTGTCTCCTTCGGGATTCCTTTGTTCTCCCGCTTTCTGGGTATATTATACCATCGGAAAGCGGGATTGTCAACATATTTTTTACCCGGATTCAACTTTTTTAACTAAAGATTTCTTATGATAACATAAGTTTACCTTCCGTTATCATTCGGGCAGCAGGCCCTCCCGGGTGGTGAGCACCACGTCGTCGTCCTGCACGTCCACCACGATGGTGGTGTCGGAGGGCAGGTCGCGCTCGATCAGCAGCCTGGCGATGGGGGTCTCCACGGCCCGCTGGATGAACCGCTTCAGCGGCCGCGCGCCGTAGACGGAGTCGTAGCCGTTCTCCACCACCCAATCCTCGGCGGCGGGGGTGAGCCGCACGGACAGCCTGCGGTCGGCCAGCCGGTTGGACAGGCCGCGGATCATCAGGTGCATGATGGACACGATCTGGTCGCGGGTCAGCGGCGTGTAGATGACCGTCTCGTCCAGCCGGTTCAGGAACTCGGGCCGGAACTGGGTCTTGAGCAGCGCCTCGGTCTGCTTCCGGGCCTCCTCGGTGAGATGGCCCTCGGCGTCGATGCCGGACTGTATGATCTGGCTGCCCAGGTTGCTGGTCAGGATGATGATGGTGTTCTTGAAGTCCACCGTGCGGCCCTGGGAGTCGGTGATGCGGCCGTCGTCCAGCACCTGTAAGAGGATGTTGAACACGTCGGGGTGCGCCTTTTCGACCTCGTCGAACAGCACCACGGAGTAGGGCTTGCGGCGCACGGCCTCGGTGAGCTGGCCGCCCTCGTCGTAGCCCACGTATCCCGGAGGCGCTCCGATCAGGCGGGAAACGGAGAACTTCTCCATGTACTCGGTCATGTCGATGCGGATCAGGTTCTTCTCGTCGTCGAACAGCGCCTGGGCCAGGGTCTTGGCCAGCTCCGTCTTGCCGACGCCGGTGGGTCCCAGGAACAGGAACGAGCCGATGGGCCGGTTGGGGTCCTGGATGCCGGCGCGGGAGCGCAGTATGGCCTCCGCCACCTTCTGGACGGCCTCGTCCTGGCCGACGACGCGCTGGTGCAGCACGTCCGCTAATTTGAGCAGCTTCGCCTTTTCGCTCTCCACCAGCTTGGTCACGGGGATGCCCGTCCAGCGGGATACGATGCGGGCGATCTCGTCGTCCGTCACCCGGTCGTGCAGCAGCGCCTGTCCGGCCTTGCCCGCCTCGGCCTTCTTCTCCTCCTCGGCCAACTGCGCCTTCAACTGGGGCAGCGTGCCGTATTGCAGCTCCGCGGCGCGGTTCAGGTCGTACTCGCGCTGGGCCTTCTCGATGTCGGCGTTCACCTGCTCGATCTGCTCGCGCAGCTTCTGCACCTTCTCGATGGACACCTTCTCCTGCTGCCACCGGGCCTCCATGCCGGAGAACTGGTCGCGCAGGCCCTTCAATTCCTCCTGCACGCGCTCCAGCTCGTGCTTCGAGGCGTCGCCCTCCTTGGACAGGGCGTACTCCTCCATCTCCTTCTGCTGGATCTCCCGGCGGATGCTGTCCATCTCCTGGGGCATGGAGTCGATCTCCGTGCGGATCATGGCGCAGGCTTCGTCCACCAGGTCGATGGCCTTGTCGGGCAGGAAGCGGTCGGTGATGTAGCGGTCGGACAGCGTGGCGGCGGCGATCAGCGCCGTGTCGGCGATCTTCACGCCGTGGAACACCTCGTAGCGCTCCCGCAGGCCGCGCAGTATGGAGATGGTGTCCTCCACGGACGGTTCGTTCACCATGACCGGCTGGAAGCGGCGCTCCAGGGCCGGGTCCTTCTCGATGTACTTGCGGTACTCGTCGATGGTGGTCGCGCCGACGCAGTGCAGCTCGCCTCGCGCCAGCATGGGCTTGAGGAGGTTGCCCGCGTCCATGCTGCCCTCGGTCTTGCCCGCGCCGACGATGTTGTGCAGCTCGTCGATGAACAGGATCACGCGGCCCTCGGACTTCTTGACCTCCTCGAGCACGCTCTTCAGGCGCTCCTCGAATTCGCCGCGGTACTTCGCGCCGGCGATCAGCGCGCCCATGTCCAGCGACACGAGCTGGCAGCTCTTCAGCCGCGCCGGCACGTCGTCGGCCACGATGCGCTGGGCCAGGCCCTCGGCGATGGCGGTCTTGCCCACGCCGGGCTCGCCGATCAGCACCGGGTTGTTCTTGGTCTTTCGGGAAAGGATGCGGATGACGTTCCGGATCTCGTCGTCGCGGCCGATGACCGGGTCCAGCTTCTCGTCCAGCTTTTCGGTGCGGGCCTTCTCGGTCAGGTCGATGCCGTACTTGAGCAGGGCGTCGTAGGTGTCCTCCGGGTTCTCGCTGGTGACGCGGGTGTTGCCCCGGGTCTTTTGCAGCGCGTCCAGGAAGGCCTCCTTCTTCAAGCCGAACTCGTTGAAGATGGAGCGCGTCGCGCCGTTGGGCTTTTCAATAAGACCTAACAGCAGGTGTTCCACGGAGATGAAGTCGTCCTTCATGTAGCCCATCTGGGCCTCCGCCTCCTCCAGGGCCGCGTAGAGCGCCTGGGAGGTGGGCACCCGGTTCACGTCCACGCCGGGGCCGGAGATCTTCGGGATGCGCTGGATCTCCCGGTCGCAGGCGGCGAGCATGCGGCTCGTGGAGATGTGCAGCTTCTTCATGAGCTGCCCGGCCAGCCCGCCCTCCTGGTTGAGCAGGGCGTACAGCAGGTGCTGCTGGTCGATCTGCCCGTTCTGGTTTTTGATGGCGAGCTGTATGGCCGCCTGGATGGCCTCACGGGAGTTTTGGGTCAGCTTTTCATAATTCATATTCGCTCCCCCTTTCGAGGTGTTATCGTGTTTCAAAAGTCATCTTTGACTTTCTTTGACCATTATACACCATTTCCCACCGTTGTCAAGGGGTTTTTGAAAATATTTTTGGATTTCACCTTGATTCAATATAGTCATGGTATACTATGGTCGAATCGAGTGCGAGAGGTGTTCAAAATCAACAGGCAACTCAAGGGCAGCTTATATCTGATCGCCTGCTCCTTCGTGTGGGGCATGGCGTTCGTGGCGCAGGGCAGCGCGATGGACTACGTGGAGCCGGCGACGTTTGTGTTCGTGCGGTTCACCATCACGTTCCTGGCGCTGTTGGCGGCGACGCCGCTGTTTACGAAATTGAGCGGCGGGCCGAAGGCGGGGGAGCCGTCCCTCAAGGCCCACGTCCGGGCGGGCAGCGTCATCGGCGTGGTGCTGGGCGTGGCGTCCATGCTCCAGCAGTACGGGCTGGTGCACACGTCGCCCACCAACTCCGGGTTCGTCACGGCGCTGTACATACTGATCGTGCCCATCATCGGCCTGTTCTTGGGCCGGCGGGTGCGGAAGGTGGTGTGGCTGGCCGTGTGCCTGTCGCTGACGGGGCTCTACCTGCTGTGCGTGGGGAAGGGCTTCACCGTCAACCCCGGCGACCTCATCACGCTGGGCTGCGCAGTGGTGTTCGCCATCCACATCACGCTGGTGGACCGCTGGGCCGGCGACCTGGACCCCATCAAGCTGAGCGCCATACAGTTCGGCTTCGGGGCGCTGACGGCGGCGGTGGTGGCGTTCCTGTTTGAACGCCCCACGGTGCAGGGCATCGTACAATGCCTGCCCTTCCTGCTGTACGCGGCGCTGGTGTCCGGGGCCATCGGCTACACGCTCCAATTGGTGGGGCAGAAGTACACCGACCCCACCCTGGCGTCCCTCATCATGTGCCTCGAGTCCGTGTTCGCCGCGGTGGGCGAGTGGCTCGCCACCCGGATGGGCTGGTTCAACGGGCAGCTCCTGGACGGCAGGCGGCTGCTGGGCTGCGCGCTGATGCTGGCGGCGTCCATGATCGCGCAGATCCCCGACCGACGCGACATCACCGGGAGGTGATCGGATGTTCTATATGTTAGACGCAGCAGAGCCTGTGAGCGAGGTGGTCGAGCAGGTCAGCGACATCATCGAGACGGCGGGCGACAAGGCGGGCAATTTTGTCACGGGCCTGCCGCTTTTGACCACGAAGCTGCTGATGGCGGCGGCGGCGATCTTCATCGGCGCGATCGTCATCAAGCTGGGCCGCCGGATGATCGAATCGCTGATGCGGGCCCGGGGCCAGAAGGTGATGCGCAATCCCCACCAGATGGACACCCTGCGGTCGCTGATCACCAGCCTGTTCAACTACGTGATGTACTTCATCATCCTGACGGTGGTGCTGAGCCTGTTCGGGGTGAACGTGGCGAGCATACTGGCCGTGGCCGGCGTCGGCGGCGTCGCCATCGCCTTCGGCGCGCAGACGCTGGTGCAGGACGTGATCTCCGGCCTGTTCATCTGGGGCGAGGGGAGCATCACCGTGGGCGACATCGTGGACATCAACGGCCTGCAGGGCGAGGTGGAGTCCATCGCCGTGCGCACGACGGTCATCCGCAACTACAACGGCAACGTCTACACCATCCCCAACGGCGACATCCGCACCATCACCAACATGAGCCGCGGCTACAAGCGGGCCATCGTGGACATCCGCTGCCCCTACGAGGAGAGCCAGGAGCGCATGGTACAGATCATCACCGAGGAGATGGCCAAGGCCGGGGAGGAGATCGAGGGCCTGACCGCCGCGCCGGAGGTCATGAGCATACTGTCCTTCGACACGGACGCCGTGGTGGTGCGCGTGGCGGCCCAGTGCCCGGTGGGCGAGAACTGGCGCATCGAGCGCGACATCCGCACGCGGGTCAAGGCCCGGTTCGACAGGGAGGGCATCGTCATGCCCCACTACCAGAAGCCGCCGGTGGCGTGACGGCGCATTATTTGTGCCGATATAACGTTGCCCCGCTTGACGGAATCATACGGCAGCCCTATAATGGACTTCAGAATCATTTCGCGCACAATTTTGACATCAACAGGGGGATTTTGCATGAACAGGAAGATAACGATCATCGGCGCGGGCAGCGTCGGCGCGACGGTTGCGTTCATGATGGCGGTCAAGGGCCTGGCGGCGGAGATCGTCATGATCGACGTGAACGAGAAGAAGGCCCTGGGCGAGGCCATGGACATCCGGCAGGGCACCGCCTTCACCGCGCCCTGCGAGATCTACGCGGGCCGCTACGAGGACGCCGCGGGGTCCGACATCGTGGTCATCACCTCCGGCTTGGGCCGCAAGCCCGGCCAAACCCGCCTGGAGCTGGCGCAGGTCAACGTGGGCATCATGAAGTCCATCGCCGCCCAGATCTCAAAGGTGTGTCCCGACGCCATGTACGTGGTGGTGTCCAATCCCGTGGACGTGCTGACCTACGTGCTCAACAAGGTGACCGACATCCCCGAGAGCCACATCATCGGCACCGGCACGCTGCTGGACACCGCGCGGCTGCGCTCCCGCCTGGCGGACTACCTCGAGGTCAGCCAGAAGAACGTCCACGCCTACGTGCTGGGCGAGCACGGCGACAGCTCCTTCGTGCCCTGGTCCGTGACCCAGGTCAGCAACGTGCCCATCGAGCGCTACCAGCAGCAGTTGGTCGGCAGCGACAACATCGCCATGTCCCTGGACTACGAGAACATCGAGCAGTACATGCGCACCTCCGGCGGCAAGATCATCGGCCGCAAGGGCGCGACGTTCTACGCCATCGCCATGTCCGTGTGCCACATCTGTGAGGCCATCTTCTCCAACGCCAACGAGATCATGACCCTGTCGAGCCTCATGCACGGCGAGTACGGCGTGGAGGACGTGTGCCTGAGCGTGCCCACCATCTTAAACGGCAAGGGCATGGGCGGCAAGCTGATCCTCGACCTCACGGAGGAGGAGCAGGCGAAGCTGCGCCACAGCGCCGAGGTGCTCAAGGACATCATTTCGCAGGTGGAGATCTGACGCGGCGGTTATAATGGGGGCGGCAATTTATTGCCGCCTCTATTATATTTGTGACAAAATATCGAAATTCTATTGACATAAAAATGTAATATGTGGTATGATATGGGTAATAATTCCAGGATACAGTGGAGGTGTACCCATATGACACATAGATGGATGCGAACGCTTGCGGCGCTGTTGGCGCTGACGCTGCTGTTGGGCTGCGCTTTGAGCGAGGAGATCGCGCCCCAGGAGGCATCGCCCCAGGAGGCATCGCCCCAGGAGGCCGCGCTGGACGCGCCCGTGGCGGAGGCGGCGGAATTCGAGCTGGGCGAGCCGACGCCCGAGGCGGAGCTGACCGTTTCGGACGAGGAAGGACCGATGGAGGTCGTCGAGGGCGAGGCCATGGACCCCGAGGGGCTGAGCCGCCTGCCGAGCCTCGACCCGGTGACGCTGGCCGTGGGCCAGACCACGACGCTGAACACCGGCGTGTCCGGCACCCAGTACAAGTCCTCGAGCACCAAGATCGCCACCGTGGGCTTAAAGACCGGCGTGGTGAAGGGCGTCAAGGCCGGCACCTGCACCATCGCGGCGCGGGTCCCCGGCTACGGCGACTACACCTGCACCGTCACCGTCAAGAAGGCCCCGACCAAGGTGACGCTGAGCCCGACCAAGCTGACGATGGGCATCGGCGACACCGAGCAGCTGAAGGGCACGCTGTCACCCTCGGGCTGCCTGACTGCGCTGACCTTCACCACCAGCAGCAAGTCCGTGGCGACGGTGACCTCGGACGGCCTTATCAAGGCGGTGGGCAACGGCAAGGCCACCATCACCGTCAAGACCCACAACGGCAAGTCCGCCAAGTGCGCCGTGACCGTGTACACCGCGCCGACGGGCATCACCCTGAACAAGACCGAGGCGGCGCTGGCGGTCAAGGGCACGCTGACCCTGACGCCCGCCATCAAGCCCGCGGGCGCCACGGCCACGGTGACCTTCAAGTCCTCCAATACGAAGGTGGCCACGGTCACGTCCAAGGGCAAGGTGACGGCCAAGGCCGGCGGCGCGTGCACCATCACCGCCACTACGCAAAACGGCCTGACCGCCTCCTGCGACCTCACCGTCACCACCCCGCCCACGGGCGTGAAGCTGGACAAGACCAGCGCCACCCTCGAGGTGGACGACACCCTCGAGCTCACGGCGGCCATACAGCCCGCGGGCGTCACCGGCGAGCTCTTCTGGTCCAGCTCCAACGCCAAGGTGGCGTCGGTGAACGCCAACGGCGTGGTCACCGGCGTCAAGGCCGGCACCGCCACCATCACCGTCAAGACCGCCAACAACAAGAAGGCCACCTGCAAGGTGAAGGTCACCGCGCCCGTGGTCAAGCTGACGGTGAAGCTGGCGAAGGACACCCTCAAGGTGGGCGAGACCACCACCGCCACCACCAATTACAGCTCCGTCAAGTGGGCCGTGGAGGGCACCGCCGTGAAGGTGTCCAGCACCGGCAAGGTCACCGCGCTCAAGGCCGGCGAGGCCACCATCTGGGCGCAGGCGTCCAACGGGGCCATGGGCGGGCAGATGATCGTGGTGGAGGAGGCCGAGCCCGACGCCGACTGGGACGCGGTCAAGGCCAACGGCGGCGGCTACATCATCGACATCTCCAAGTACCAGGGCACCATCGACTTCGACAAGATGAAGCCCTACGTGACGCTGGTCATCGCCCGCGCCACGCTGAGCACCAGCGAGGACGTGAACTTCGCCTCCTACGCCAAGGCCATGAACAGCCGCGGCATCCCCTTCGGCGTGTACTGCTACTCCAAGGCCAGCACCGCCAAGCAGGCCCAGGCCGAGGCGCTGGCGCTGGTGCAGACGGCCAGCCCCTACAAGCCCAAGTTCTACGTGCTGGACGCCGAGTATACGAGCCTGAGCCAGCAGACCATCGTCGCCTTCGCCGAGGCGCTGCGGACGCTGGGGGTCAGCAAGGTCGGCTGCTACATCGCCCACAACAAGTACAAGACCTGGGGGTACGACAGCATCCGCGGCCTGTTCGACTTCACGTGGATCCCGCGCTACGGCAAGAACGACGGCACCCTCAAGAACTCCACCGTCCCCGCCTACGCCTGCGACCTCTGGCAGTACACCAGCGAGGGCACGGTCCCCGGCATCAGCGGCGGCGTGGACATGAACGTCATCACGACGCAGGGGAGATCGTTGAGTTACTTTACTAAATAACGACGGCCTATGAAAAAACCATGCGCTTGCATGGTTTTTTTCATGGTCAAATTAGCGCCAAGAACGCCCGCACCGCGGGTTCGATGATGGCGTCGTCGAAGCAGTATTCCGCCGTGTGCAGCCCCGGATGGTCCTCGCCGATGCCCACGCCGAAGAACAGGCCGGGCACGCGGCGCAGGTACCAGCCGAAGTCCTCGGACCAGCGCATGGGTTCATCGAGGGTCTGGACAGGCAGGCCCGCCGCCCGCCAGCGTTCGACGGCCTCGGCAACGATGTCGGCGGGGTTCGTGGTGTCCGGGAACACGTCGCGCAGCGCGTAGGACGATGACAGCCCCGTGGCGGCACATCCGTCGTCGATGAACGCCCGGAGCGTCCCGGCCAGCGCGTCGATGTCGGCCTGCCGGTGGCCCCGCAGGGTGACGCACAGCCGCCCCTCGGACGCGGCCATGCCGAAGTCCTCGCCGCCGATCCTGAGCCCCAC
>JAFUWR010000122.1 GCA_017471125.1 Clostridia bacterium
AGGACAAGCGCGGCACCTTCAAGGACATGAAATACATCGAGGGCGGGCGCGTGCTGCTGAACTATGACCTGCCGCTGAACGAGGTCATCTACGACTTCTTCGATCAATTGAAGTCCCGCACCCGTGGCTACGCCTCCTTCGACTACGAATTGAAGGGTTATGTGCGGTCGGACCTGGTGAAGCTGGACATGCTCTTAAACGGCGAGCAGTGCGACGCGCTGTCCATCATCGTCCACCGGGACCGGGCCTATCCCCGGGGGCGCTCCATCGCCGAGAAATTGAAGGAGGCCATACCGCGGCAGCTCTTCGAGATCCCCATCCAGGCGGCCATCGGCGGCAAGGTCATCGCCCGGGAGACCGTCAAGGCCCTGCGCAAGGACGTGCTGGCCAAGTGCTACGGCGGCGACATCACCCGCAAGAAGAAGCTGCTGGAGAAGCAGAAGGAGGGCAAGAAGCGCATGCGCCAGGTGGGCAGCGTGGCCGTGCCGTCCGAGGCGTTCATGGCCGTGCTGAAGATGGATTGACCTTATGAAGCCGCTTTCGCTGTATATCCACGTGCCGTTCTGCGTCCAAAAGTGCGCCTATTGCGACTTTGCCTCCTGGCCGGGGCGTGAGCGCCAATGGCGGCAGTACTTTGACGCGCTCATGACAGAAATCAGACATTGGTCGGTAATAACAGACTTCGGTCGGTTATCCGGCCAATACTGCGTTCAAACCGCCTTTATCGGCGGGGGAACGCCCACGGCGGTGGACGCGGGGTACATCAAGGAGATAATAGACCAAAGTCGGTTTTTGACGACCTTCGCCGACGACGCGGAGATCACCCTCGAGGGCAATCCCGGCACGCTGACGCCGGAGAAGCTGGCCACCTATAAGCGGGCGGGCGTCACGCGCCTGTCGCTGGGCGCGCAGAGCTTCGACGACGGCCTGCTCAGGTCGCTGGGCCGCATCCACACCGCCGAGCAGATCGGCGAGGCCGTGCGGATGGCGCGGGACGCGGGGTTTTCAAACATCAACCTCGATTTGATGTATGGCTTACCGGGGCAGACAATGGCACAGTGGGCGGACACGCTCGAACAGGCCGTGGCGCTGGGCGTCCAACACATCTCGGCGTACAGCCTGATCGTGGAGGAGGGCACGCCCATGGCCGACCGGGTGCAGCGGGGCGAGGCGGTCCTGCCCGACGACGAGACCGTCAACGCCATGCAGCGGGCCTGCATCGACGTTTTATCAAAAGCCGACTTCGGTCGGTATGAGATCTCGAATTATGCGAAACCGGGCTTCCAGTGCCGCCACAATCTGGTCTACTGGAACCGGGGCGACTACCTGGGCCTGGGCTGCGCCGCCCACTCGCTGATGCAGGAACATCGGTTCCACAATGCCGACACATTAGAGGAATATTTGTCCGGCGGGCGGATGCTGGACATGGAGCGGCTGACGGCGCGGGACAGGGTCGAGGAGACGGTGATGCTGTCCACCCGGACGACCCGGGGATTAGACCTCGGTCGGTTTTATGCGAATTATGGGCTGCGCTTCCCGGCGATGCCCGAGCTGGACGGACTGATCGAGATACAGGGCGGCTTCCTGCGGCTGACGACGCGGGGCCTGGAGGTACAGAACGCGGTGGTACTCAAACTGCTGGAGGTGTTGGAGAAGTGAAGCGAAGGATGCGATGGCTGGCGCTGCTGCTGGCGCTGATGTGCATCATGGCGCCCGCGGGGCAGGCGGAGGATGACGACGACATCGACATCTCGGATTGGGCCTCGGCCCAGGAGGCGGCCACGTCGCAGGTCGAGTGGGCCAGCATGCAGGGCGCGGAGGTCAACACCGCCGTGCAGGCCCAGAACATCACCAAGAAGTGCAAGTTCAAGGTGTCCGAGGGCTCCAAGAGCAAGCTGACCGACAGCAAGGTCAGCACCTCCTGGACCTACGACCACTCCGACGCCTGGGTGGGCGTGACGCTGCCCGACGGGGTCACGCCGGGGGCGATCCGCATCGAGTGGCTGTTCGACCCCACGGGCTTCGAGCTGACGGAGTACGACGCCAGCCAGAACCCCATCCGCACCCGCACCCAGGACGATTACTTCCCCTGCATCTACATGGTGTTCGCGCTGGACGCCAACACGCGCTCCATACAGCTCAAGATGACCGCCGCCGACCAGGGCGTGGGCAATATCGTGGTGTACTCCGAGGGCGTGCTGCCCGCGGGCGTGCAGACGTGGCTCCCCCCGGTGGAGAAGGCCGACATGATGGTCATCTCCACCCACCAGGACGACGAGGTCATCTTCCTGGGCGGCACGATCCCCTATTCGGACGTGGTGCGCGGCCGGCCGACCGTCACCGTGTACATGGCCAACTGCAACCGTGAGCGCCGCCGGGAGGCGCTGGAAGGCCTGTGGGAGATGGGCAGCCGCCACTACCCGGAGTTCGTGAACCTGAAGGACGAGAAGGTCTCCAGCGTCGAAAAGGGGCTCAAGCTCTGGGGCGGCAAGGAGAACGTGCTCAAGGAGATGGTGGCCCGCATCCGGCGCTACAAGCCCGAGGTCATCGTCACCCAGGACCTGGACGGCGAATACGGCCACAACCAGCACAAGATCGTCGCCGCCGCCGCCCAGCCCGCCATCGAGGCCGCCGCCGACCCGACCCAGTACCCGGAGTCCTACGAACAGTACGGCGCGTGGCAGGTGAAGAAGCTCTACATCCATCTCTACAAGGAAAACCAGATCCACATGGACTGGAAGTCGCCCCAGGACGCTTTCGACGGCGAGTCGCTGCTGGACGTTGCGAAGCGCGGCATGGCGAAGCACGCCTCCCAGACCAAGTACTTCAAGGTCCGGGACGGCGGCCAGTACGACAACGCCCTGTTCGGTTTGGCGCTGTCCACAGTGGGCGAGGATGTCATGAAGAACGACTTCTTCGAGAACATCCCGCTGGACAGCTCCGCCGTCGAGACCGCCGCCGCGACGGACGACGGCTGGGAGGACGCCGCCGACGATGGCTGGGAGGATGTCTCGGACGACGGCTGGGAGGACGCGCCCGCCGAGGAACCGACCGAAGTCGGTATCGAGCCCGAGGGCGACGGCGACCTGGGCTTCGAGGACGCGGCGGACGACGCCTTCGCCCCGGAGCCGACGATCGTGCCCGCGCCAGAGCCGGAGGTCGCCAACGAGCGCGGCGGCAACGGCCTGTTGATCGGTATCGTCGCCGTGGTGGGGCTGGCCCTGATCGGCGGCGGCGCTTGGGCCTACCTGCAACGGCAGGCCGCGGCGAAGCGGAAGAAAAAGCGCCGCAGGAAGGGAAAAAAGCGCTCCCAGACCGCCGCGAAAGGCAAGAAAGTTAAGAAATAAAGCAATTGTCGAATCGTTGTCTAATTATTGACATCATTTGATAATGAAAAGCGTGTATTATAGTATTGGTATACTGTATAACATGGATAAATTATGGCCGCGCGGGTGACGGCTCCGCGGCGGGTCCACAGATCATCGGAGGATCAGACGTGAGTCAAAAGAAAACCACGAGAAACCAACGGGCCGCGAAGCCCCAGCGCGGCGGCATCCGGCTGACCGCGCCGGCGGTGATGGCCGTGGGCGTGGCCCTGGCGCTGCTGCTGGGCGGCATGTCCGTGTGGATGGCGCCGAAGGCCAGCACCGAGAGCGCCGACCCGCTGCGCATCAGCGAGGTCATGGCCGCCAACGCCTCCACGATCATACTTTCCGACGGCACCATGCCGGACTGGATCGAGGTGGAGAACACCTCGGGCAAGCCCGTGGACCTGACCGGCTACGCGCTGCTGACCGGGTCCAAGCCCTCCAACGCCTTCGCCTTCCCGAGCGGCACCCTGGCCCCGGGCGGGCGCATCGTCGTGTATTGCGACGGCAGCGGCAAGTCCATCGTCAACGGCGAATATCACGCCCCCTTCCGGCTCTCCGCCTCCGGCGAGACCATCGCGCTTTTGAACAAGCGCGGCCTGGGCGTGGACCTGGTGGAGACCCCGGCCCTGGCGAAGGATCAGGTCTACTGCCGGGACGACGCGGGGGAGTGGACCATGAGCGATACCGCCACCCCCGGCGAGGCCAACCGGGTCGAGAGCTACACCGCCGACGGCGACGGCGAGGGCAGCCCCATCAAGGTCGTCAAGGGCGCGGTGGAGATCAGCGAGGTCATGACCCGCAACGTCACCTTCTTCGCCGACGAGAAGGGCGAGCACCCCGACTACATCGAGGTCCACAACACCACCGCCTCGCCGGTGAACCTGGAGGGCTGGGCGTTGTCCGATGCCCGCGACCGGCTGATGCGCTGGCGGTTCCCCAGTGTGACCCTGCCCGCGGGCGGCTACCTGGCGGTGCACTGCTCCGGCACGGAGAACACCTCCGACCCGAAGCACCTGCACACCAACTTCAAGCTCAACCGCGACGGCGAGGAGGTCTTTCTGACCGACCCCAACGGCGTGACCACTTCCTATATAAAGGTGCCCGCGCTGCTGGCGGACGAGGCGTACTCCCTGGTGGAGACCGGCTGGTCCAAGTCCCAGGCCCCGTCCCCGGGCTATGCCAACGACCAGAACGGCGCGGACATGGCCGCGGACGGCATACGGTCCGAAAATGGCTACGGCGTCTACATCACCGAGGTGCTGGCCTCCTCCAACAAGTCCGACGACTGGATCGAGATCTACAACGGCTCCGGCCAGGCGGTGGACCTGTCCGGCTTCGGCCTGTCCGACAACGCCTCCCGTCCCCGCAAGTGGCAGTTCCCCGGCGGCACGACGATCCAGCCCGGCCAGTACATGGGCGTGTTCGCCAACGGCCTGGATACCACCGTGGACGGCCGCGTCAGCACCAACTACCGGCTGGCCGCCGAGGGCGGCTACTCCGTGACGCTGTCCGATCCCCAGGGCAATATCTTCGACCGGCTGTTCGTGCCGATGCAGTACCAGAACATCTCCTTCGGCCGGCCCGATACCCTGAACGGCGTGCGCTATTTCACCAATCCCACCCCCGGCGCGGTGAACGCCGGCCAGTCCTACTATGGCCGCGCGCCGCAGCCCGTGTATTCCGACTACGGCGGCCTGTACAAGACCGGCGACGTGCTCCAGGTGACCTTGAGCGTGCCCTCCAACTGCCGCTGCTACTACACCCTGGACTGCACCGACCCCACCGAGGCCAGCACGCCCTACACCGGCCCGATCACCATCTCAGAGACCACGATCCTCCGCACGCGGGTCTACGGCGACGGCTACATGGAGTCCATAATGGATTCCCAGAGCTACCTCTACGATGTCAACAACGGCGACGGCACGCTGTTCGTGATGTCGCTGGTGTCCGACCCCTACAACCTGACCTCCGACGAGGCGGGCATCATGGTCAAGGGTCCCAACGCCCTGCCGGAGTATCCCTACGGCTCCATGAACAAGGGCGCGAACTTCTGGATGGACTGGGAGCGCGAGGCGCACATCGAGGTCTGGAACCCCGACGGCTCCACCATGCTCTCCCAGGAGTGCGGCACCAAGCTCCACGGCCAGTACAGCCGCGCCGAGAAGCAGAAGGCTTTCAAGATCATCGCCCGGGCCCAGTACGGCTCCAACCGCTTCCCGGCGGCGATCTTCTCCCATCGGCCCTACACCGAGTACCAGTCCTTCCTGCTGCGCTCCTCCTCCGAGGACGGCAACAAGACCCGCTTCCGCGACGCGCTGCTGCAGCGGCTGGCGGAGGGCTCCAGCGTCATGTACCAGGAGACCGAGATCGGCGTCCTCTACATCGACGGCAAGTATTGGGGCCACTACAACCTGCGCGAGCGCATCAACACCGCCTCCATCTGCCAGTTCGAGGGCTGGGAGGGGGAGGAGGACGACCTCGACCTCATCAAGGCCAACACCAACGTCATGCAGGGCTCCAACGACACCATGGCGGCGCTGCTGGAGTGGATCAAGGCCCACAAGAACGACATGAACACCGACGAGGCGTACAACGTGCTGGACCAAGCCATCGACATCACCAACTACGTCGAATACATGGCCTTCGAGATGTACACCGGCAACACGGACACGCTGAACGTCAAGCGCTACCGCAACCCCAAGCGGGACGGCAAGTGGCGCTGGGTGCTGTTCGACCTGGACTGGGGCTTCCACGAGGACACCAACTCGGTGCGCCGGTGGCTGGAGCCCGGCGGCATGGGCAACATGAAGCGCACCGACAACACGCTGTTCATCGCCTGCATGAAGAACCAGCGCTTCCGCGCCCAGTTCCTGACCTACCTGGGCGAGAAGATGGCCACGACGTTCTCCACCGAGCACATCCTGGGCATGGTGAAGGAGTTCACCGACGCGCTGGAGCCCATACTCGCCGACCAGCTCGAGCGCTGGGGACCCACCCGCGAGGAGCACGACAGCGAGGTGCGGCGGTTCACCCGATACGCCGAGTCCCGCCCGCTGCGCATGTTCCAGTTCCTCAAGGGCGCGGAGAACCTGCACCTGACCCGGGACGAGATGGAGCAGTACTTCGGCGAGGCCATGCGGGTCCACGGCGTCACCTACGATGATATCAAGGCGGCCTGACGCCGCCGTCCAATAAACCGAAAAAGAAGGTTGGTTATGCAGCAAAAGAGAAACGGCCTGCCCGCCCGACACGAATTGAAGTACTTCATCAATCCCGCCGAGGTGGAGGCGCTCAGGGCGCGGCTGCGGCCCGTGCTGAACATGGACAGCCACTGCATCGGCGGCAGACCCTACGTGATACGCTCGCTCTACTTCGACGACATCGCCGACTCCGCCTTCGTGGACAAGCAGGCGGGCGACATGCACCGCGACAAGTACCGCATCCGCATCTATAAGTACTCCGACAAGGAGATCTTCCTGGAGCGCAAGCGGAAGCTGGGCGACCTGATCCAGAAGTCCTCGGTGCAGATCACCCGCAGGCTGTGCGACCAGATCGTGGCGGGGGACCCGACGGGCCTGCAGCGCTCGAGCAACCAGCTCTTGCAGGACGTGTACGTGCAGATGCGCACGCGGCTTCTGCGTCCAAAGGTCATCGTGGACTACGCCCGGGAGGCTTACCTGCACCCGGCGGAGGACACGCGCATCACCTTCGACCTGAGCTTGAGGAGCGGGCTGTACAGCTCCGACCTCTTCAACCCGCATTTGCCCACCGTGTGCCCCCACGACCGCAACGTGGAGATACTGGAGGTCAAGTTCAACAACTACCTGCCCGACTACGTGGCGGGGCTGCTCCACGGCATCGAGGCCGAGCGCAGCGCGGTGTCCAAGTACATCCTGTGCCGGCGGTTCGAGCCGCTGGACTGGTAAAACCGACCATAACCGACCGGAGTCGGTAATCACGATAAAGTCAACGAAAAGATATTTATGTAGGAGGAATACCCATGAACAGTGTCGTCGCGAATCTCTTCAGCTCCCAAACCATCTCGCCCGCGTCCTTCCCCGTCATACTGCTCTCCATGGTGCTTGCGCTGCTGGCGGGCGTGTTCATCGCGTGGATCTACCGGCGCAACTACCGCGGGGTGATGTATTCCAATAACTTCGCGCTGACGCTCATCATGATGACGCTCATCACCTGCCCGGTGGTCATGTGTATCCGCGAATCCATCCAGCTTTCCATGGGCATGGTCGGCGCGCTGTCCATCGTCCGCTTCCGCACCGCCGTGAAGGACCCGCTGGACACCGCCTACATGTTCTGGGCGCTGACGATGGGCATCTTGCTGGGCGCGGGCCAGTTCTTCTTGACCGCCTGCGCGGTGGTGGGCATCGGCCTGCTGCTGACGCTGATCGTGCACATCCAGTCCAAGGGCACCAACTCCTTCCTGCTGGTGATCCGCATGGGCGACGAGGCCGAGCGCGCCGCGAATTCCCTGGTCAACGGCCTGAAGATGCAGCAGCTCAAGTCCAAGACCGTCACCGCCGGCGGCATCGAGGCCACCTACGAGGTGCGCGTGGACAAGCCCGACGCCCTGCTCAACAAGCTGCGCAACATCCCCGGCGTCCACGACGCCACGCTGGTCTCCTATCAGGGAGAGGCGGTCTGAATTTAGGCAGTAGGCAGTAGGGAGTAGGCAGTAGGGGCATTGACCAGTATCCGGCACCGTCAAAAGCCTTCCCCTTGAGGGGAAGGTGGCCGAGCGAAGCGAGGCCGGATGAGGTCGGATGAGGTCGTTACCCCGTAGGGGCGCTGCCCTCAGCGCCCGGTATCCCGTAGGGGCGCCGTTGCGGCGCCCGCCCTGCCGCCCACGACGGGTTACTTCATATATAAGGTAGGAGGGCTCCACTTGAGTGACTACAACAGGGGCGGACGACCCGATCAGCGGGGCTACGCCCAACGCCCGGCGTCGCGGTTCGGCACGGCCCAGCCCCG
>JAFUWR010000123.1 GCA_017471125.1 Clostridia bacterium
GGCCTTGACGCTGCCGGTGACCTTCCGCATGGAGGGCTGCTCGCTGAACGCCTGCCGCAGGCCGCGACAGGAGGCCAGCGCGAACAGCCGCGACAGCCAGGTGTAGATGAACACGTTTTCCGCCATGTCCGACCGGCCCAGCGCCGAGACGATCAGCAGCGCCAGCGGCAGCAGGGCATCCGCAGGCCGGACCATGCGCATTTTGTTGAGTTTCTTCATATTATATGTCCTCATTGGAAGCGAAGCTCCGAGCGCACGGAGAACATGCCGCTGTTGCCGTCCCGGGACGCCACGATGACGCGCACGTCGGCCTCGGGGTCGAAGCCCTCCTGCCGCAGGGCCAGCTCGCAGCACTTCAGCGCCAGCTCGGGGTAGTTGTTTTCCTTGGAGAGATGCCCCAGCACGATCTGCCGCGCCCCGCCGCGCACCAGCTCCGCCGCCACCTCGCCCGCGTCGTCGTTGGAGAGGTGGCCCCTTTTGCCCATGATGCGCTTCTTGAGCTCGAAGGGATAGGGCCCGGTCTGGAGCATGCCGGGGTCGAAGTTGGACTCCAATATCACCGCGTCCGCGCCGACGATGTGCTTGAGCCAACTGTCGCGGACGCTGCCCAGGTCCGTGGCGATGGCCAGCTTGGCCCCGGCGATCTCGAAGGTGTAGCCCACGGGCTGGGCGGCGTCGTGGGGCGTGGGGAACGGCGTGACGTCGATGGAGCCGATGAAAAAGTCCCGCTCCGGCTCGAACACCCGCATGTTCCGGCTCGCCACCGCGCCGATCTTCCCCTCCATCCCCCGCCAGGTGCCCTCGGTGGCGTAGACCGGCAGGTCGAACTTCCGGGAGAGTATGCCGATGCCCTTGATGTGGTCGATGTGCTCGTGGGTCACCAGTATGCCGCTGAGCGACGCGGGGTCCACCCCCACCTGCTTCAATTCGTTGATGATGCGGGTGCCCGAAAGGCCCGCGTCCACCAGGATGTGGGCGTCGTCGCACCCGACGTAGGTCGCATTTCCGCTCGAACCGCTGAACAGCGGCGAAAAGCGCAGTTCCATCCAATATCCTCCGTGTGCTTTGGTACGGGTCTATTATACCCCATGGACGCCGGTCAGGTCAAACGCCGGGATGTATTTTTCGTCCGACGACGACAGCTCCTGCACGAAGCCGTCCTCCAGGCCCAGGTCCATCAGGTGGTCCACCACCCGGTCGTACTCGTCCTGGGTGAGCCGCCGGTCCAGCGCGTCCACCTCCGCGACGTCGCCGAAGGGCAGGTATTGGGCCATCAGGCTGACCCACGCGCCGGGGAGATTCGCGGCGATCCAGTCGAGCACGCGCATGGACTCGTCGGCGCGGCCCGGCAGGATCAGGTGCCGCACGATGACGCCGCGCCGGATGATGCCGTCGTCGCCCAGCGCCACCGGCCCGGTCTGGCGAAGCATCTCCTTGATGGCGGGGGCGGCGTAGTCGAAGTAGTCGCCCGCGGCGGAGTAGCGCCGCGCGGAATCCCGGTCGATGTACTTGAGGTCCGGCAGGTACACCTGCACCGCGCCCTCGAGGCGCCTGACCGTCTCCACGCGCTCGTAGCCGCCCGTGTTCCACACCACCGGCACCGGCAGGCCGCCTTCGAGGGACGAGAGGATGGCCTCGGTGAAGTGGGTGGGATTGACGAGGTTGATGTTGTTGGCGCCCTGGGCGATCAGCTCGAAGTAGATCTCCCGCAGGCGTTCGATGCTGACCCGCTCGCCGTAGCCGCCGTGGGAGATCGGGTAGTTCTGGCAGAACCGGCAGCGCAGGGAACAGCCCGAGAAGAACACCGCGCCGGAGCCGCGCGCGCCGCTGATGACCGGCTCCTCGTCGAAGTGCAGCGCCGCACGGGCCAGCACCGGGTCCGCGCCCATGCGGCAAAAGCCCGCGCCGGTGTCGCCGCGCTCCGCGCGGCACAGGCGGGGACAGGTATCGCAGACGTAGGGTTTCACAGAGGTACCTCCATTGTTTCACGTGAAACATTGGGCCGCGACAGCGGCGAATGTTTCACGTGAAACATCACGCTTCAAAGTTCGTCAGGGTGATGAGCCAGACCTCGGCCTCGGTGCCGAGCCGCAGGGGGACACCCTCGCAGCCGACGCCGGAGGTGGTCAGCATAGGCACGCCGGTCTCCCGGGTCCAGCCATGAAGGAACTGCTGCTCGAGGGAGGTCAGCTTGAGCATGCTCCTGCCAAGCAGCCGCACCTGTCCGCCGTGGGTGTGCCCGGCCAGGCACAGGTCCACCCAGCGCCCGCCGTCCATGGCCTCCACGGTGTTCAGCACGGGGAAGCAGTCGGGGCTGTCGGCCACGGCCACCACGCACTCGCCGCTGCGGAACAGCTTGCCGCCGGCCTGGACGTTCTCGGAGTTTTTGTTCAATCCCACCAGCCACAGCCTGTCGTCGCCGAGCTCGATCAGGTGGCGGCTGTCGTTGAGCATGGCGAACCCGCAGGCGTCCAAGAGCTGATACAGCCCGTCGCCGTCCTCGGGCGCGGCCAGCGCGAAGCGTCCCAGCGGCGCGTCGAAATCGGCGATCAGGTGGAAGAACCGGTCCCGGGCTGCCAGGTCGTCCTCCGTCAGCCCGTCCACGCCGTTTAAGATCTGGGGCAGGGAGTGGGCGGTGTAGTCGCCGCCAAGGATGAGCATGTCCGGCTTCAACGCCTGGAGCCTGCGTACCAAACCCGCGGCCCGGTCGGGCGTGTTCGGCCCGCCAAGGTCGATGTCGGACAGATAGAGTATCGTCCGGCCCTCGAAGGACGGGGGAAGCTCACCCAGGTAGACCGTCGCCCGCTTGAGCACCACGGTGTTGGCGCGCAGCGTCATATAGCCGACCATGCACGCTATCAGCGCGAATATGGCCAGCCCGATCCACAGCCCCGTCCGCCGCCGCTTTTTCGCCTTTCGCTTCATTTATGACCTCATATGACGGAAATGTGACAAAATCTTGCGCGTCGCACCGCCGCCGTTTCCAGCATTGTGGATAAATCTTGAAATTATGCCGGGAAATGTCCGCATTTTACCCGGTTTTGTCACAGGAGTATCGTTGCAACCCGCTGACCATTCAATTATAATATGAATTGATATGGCATACAAGGGACAGGTGTCTTTTGGCGGGGCCAAAAAGCCTGTTAAAAGTTCCGTCCCGGCAAAAATCCGAGGGAGTATTGCATGGAACGAAAGCGAAAGCAAGGGATTCCAGGGGCAATCGCTCTGCTGATCGTGATATTCGCCTGCGTGATCGCGTTCGTGGCCGCGAGGATCTTCACGAACGTCACCCGCAGGAGCGCCTACGACTATAAGTCCGTGGACATCCCCGCCAGCCAGTCGCTGGAGGTGGTGGACGACGGGTTTATATACTACGACGGGAGCTCCATCGCCTCCGTCAACACAGAGGCGAAGGTCAAGTGGTCGTACCTGATCGGCAAGAACGCCGATTTCGACGCCACCGACTACGGCGTGGCCGCGTGGACCGGCGAGAAGCTGACGCTGATCGACAGCCAGTCCGGCACGGCCTCCTACTCCGGCGGCATGGACGCCGACGTGTTGTCCGCCCGCATCGGCGAGCGCTACACGGCGGTCCTGCTGGCACCGGAGCACGACAGCACGATCGTCTTAATGGAAAAGGGCGGCCGGCGCGTGAACAGCATAACGCTCACGAGCCAGACCGTCATCGACTACGGCTTCTTCTCGAAGGGGTCGCTTCTGTGGGTCATGAGCCTTGACTCCAGCGGCACGGTGCCCTCCTGCACCATCAACACCTACCGCCCCGGCAAGGAGCGGGTGGGCATGATCCACGACATCGAGCAATTGATGTACGGCGTGGTGTTCCAGTCGTCCTACTTCTGCTGTCCCGGCGACACGTTTTTGAAGGTGTACGACTACACCGGCAACGAGGACAAGTCCCGGCGGCGGCTGGTCTACGGCTGGTACATGGCCGCGCTGGACGACGCCATGGACGACCCGATCATGGCCTTCGTGCCCGCCAGCCAGTACGACTCCGCCGACGGCATGCGGGACGTGCGCATGATCCGCGCAAGCCTCGACCAGCAGGTGCGCATGCCCTACGGGTGCCAGTCGCTCATCTGCCGAAACAACCGAGTCTACGGCTTCTCCACCGAGGGCTTCGTGTGCATCGCGGAGCAGGGCAAGGGCTCCGTCGGGGCCTACCGCCTGCCGATGGCCTTCGACCGGGTCTACGGCGTCACCGACAACAGCTACGCCGTGCTGGGCAGCGGCACCACCGTCCACATGCTCAACCTGTCGTAGCGCATGAGATGTAAGAAATTGGATAGACTTTAGATAAAACACACTTCGGAGGGTCAAACCATGAATTTACTGGATGTGGTCATCCTCGCGATACTGGCCTTTTACCTGATCTCGGGCATGTATCGCGGCTCCATCACCTCCTTCCTGGGGACGGCGGGCTTCGTCGCGGCCTGGTTCGGGGCGCGGCAGCTCTATCCCCAGGTGGCGCAGCTCGCCCTGTCCAACCAGACGCTGATGGCCGTGCTGAACCAATACCTGGAGCCGGAGTCCTTCTTCGCCACCCACGCCCAGGCCGTCACCACCGTGTCGGAGGTGATCGCCGGCGGCGAGACGGCCATACAGAACGCCATCGCCTCGGTGTCCAGCAACCTGGCCGTGGTGTCCAAGGCGTTCGAGGCCAACGTGCGCTCCCAGGTGTTCCAGAACCTGGGCATCGACACCCTGGCCGACTACCTGGACCAGACCATCTGGCAGGCCGTGTTCAACGTGGGCGCGTTCATACTGTGCTTCGTGGCGCTATACGTGCTGGCGATGCTGGTGGTCAACCTGCTGGACCACGTGATCTCCTTCCCCCTCCTGCGGGGCGTGGACTGGCTGGTGGGCGGACTGCTCGGGCTGGCGCGGGGCCTGGTGGTGTGCGCGCTGCTGCTTTTCCTGCTGCCCGCCATCGCCCAGATCGTCTCGCCGCAGTTCGCCGCCGATCTGGTCAACAACTCGACGCTGATGAAGCTGTTCGACCAGATCAAGTCGCTGGATTTCGTCAAGTCGTGGATGCACACGCTGATCGGCGGCTGACCGGGCCTGACACGGTAAAAAACACGCCCATCTGCCCGAAATTCGCGCAGATGGGGTTTTCGCGCCGTCGCGCGCGCATAAATGGAGGTATGAATGGCAGTTCAAAGCGTGAAAAACAGGCGGTATGAGGACCGGCGGCCCGCGCGGGGCCCGATGATCGTCCTGGCGGCGGTGGCGCTGTTCGGGCTGGCGGTGCTGTTGATGTACATCGCGCTGGCCGAGCCCCAGCAGGGCACGCTGATGGGCCAGGTCCGGGACGTCATGCGCGGCCTGGGCGGCGACATGGCCTTCGCCCTGCCCCTGATGGTGGCCTGGGCGGGGGTGCTGTGCGTGCTCGCGGCCCGGGGCGGGCGGGTGTCCACGTTCAGGACCGTGGCCGACGTGTTCATGGCGCTGTGCGCCTTCGCCGCTGTACATATCTTCTTCGCCCAGCGGGTGGTGGTGGAGCGCATGACCATCCTGGGCTTCGCCAACTTCGTCGCCAAGTCCTACGGCTACGGCCGCGGCGGCGGCGCGGTGGGCGCGCTGCTCGCCTGGCCCATGTACCGCTACCTGGGCGTGGCGGGCGGCTTCATCGCCGCGCTGCTGGCGATATTGCTGTGCCTGACGGCCACCGGCAGGCTCTCGAGATTGGTCAACTGGCTCTCCGACCATATGGCGTCCTCCGACATCGACGGGGACGACTTTGACATGCCGCCCATGGAGGAACCGCGGCCCGTCCGCCGCGCCGCCCCCCGCGCGCCCGCCCGCGAC
>JAFUWR010000124.1 GCA_017471125.1 Clostridia bacterium
GCTGTGGAAAACGTGATGGTTTCGCAGTATTATCACTCCATGCCCGATGAGGACGAGGCGCTGGAGGCGCTGGGCCGCGTGGGTCTGCGGGAGCGCGCCAAGCACCTGCCCAGCCAGCTCTCCGGCGGCGAGCAGCAGCGCGTCTGCGTGGCCCGGGCGCTCATCAACCACCCGGAGCTGATCCTGGCCGACGAGCCCACCGGCAACCTGGACGAGGCCAACGAGAACATCGTGCTGGAGCTGTTCAGGCAGCTCCACCGGGAGGGGACGACGCTGATCGTCGTGACCCACGACCCCGAGGTCGCCGAGGCCGCCCAGCGCACCATCGTGCTGGAGCACGGCAAGGTGGCGCGGGAGATCGTCAATGAAAATTTCGTGGAGTGATGGAATATGAAGAAATCGCTTATCCCCGCCGTGATCGTGCTCGTCCTCGCCCTCGTCGCCGCCATCGGCAGCCAGGGCTTCCTGGGTCCCTGCGTCCATGAGGACGGCAGCTTCGGCGCGTGCCACTGGGCGGGCCGGGCGGAGCTGGGCGTGGGCCTGCTGCTGGCGGCGCTGGCGCTGCTGGGCATACTTGTAAAAACCGCGCGGCGCGGGCTGTACCTGGCCATGCTGCCGACGGCGCTGCTGGGCATACTGACGCCCGGGACGCTTATAAGCCTGTGCGCCATGGACACCATGCGCTGCCGGGCGCTGATGCGGCCCGCGATGACGATACTGTTCGCGCTGTCGCTGGTCGCGGCGCTGATCGGGCTTCTGCTGTCCCGCGGGGAGGAACGCCAGCGATGGGCATAAGTCGGTTGCCGGTCAAGAACCTGCTTCGGCGTCCCGGTCGCACGGCGGCGCTGGTGCTGCTGACGGCGCTGCTGGCCGCGTCGGTGTTCGGCGGGTCGGTGGTCATCGGCTCCCTGCGCAACGGGCTGGACAGCCTGGAGGCGCGGCTGGGCGCGGACATCATCGTGATGCCGTCCTCCGCCGAGAGCAAGGTCAGCTTCAAGAACCTGCTGCTGCAAGGCACCACCGGCGCGTTCTACATGGACGCCGCGGTGCTGGACCAGGTGCGCGATGCCCAGGGCGTGGAGCTGGCCGCGCCGCAGACGTTTCTGGCGTCGCTGAAGGCGGACTGCTGCGCCGTGAAGGTGCAGATCATCGGCATCGACCCCAGCGTGGACTTCACCGTGAAGCCCTGGATCGACGAGCGCTACGCCCGGGACCTGGGCGACATGGAGGTGGCCGTGGGCTGCAACGTCACCGCGAACGTGGGGGAGACCCTGATCGTCTACGACCAGCACACCCACGTGGCGGCGAAGCTGGCCGAGACCGGCACCGGCCTGGACACGGCGGTCTACTGCAACATGGAGACCATGGACAAGCTGCTCGCGGCGGCGGAGGCCAAGGGCGTCACCCACAAGATCGCCAGCGGTTCGGACGACCTGATCTCCGCGGTGTACGTGCGCGTGAAGGACGGCTACGACGTGGCCCAGGTGAACAACTGGCTCAACGGCCACATCCGCAAGGTCACCGCCGTCCGCGCCCGCAGCATGTTCACCGACGTGTCCGACAGCCTGACCGGCATCGCCCGCGGGGCGCGGCTGCTGATCGGCGCGGTGTGGGCGCTGGCGCTGGTCATACTGCTGATCGCCTTCGCCATGATGATCCACGAGCGCCGCCGCGAGTTCGCGGTGCTGCGGCTGCTGGGCTTCTCCAAGGGCGGCCTGCGCGCGGAGATATTGGCCGAGACCGCGCTGTGCGGCTTAACCGGGGCGCTGATCGGCGTGGGCGTGGCCGCGCTGGGCGTGTTCCCGTTCACCACGTTCATCGAGACGCGGCTGGGCCTGCCGTACCTGACGCCCGACGCCGGGACGCTCATCCGGCAGGCGGTGGGCACGGTGATCGCGACGCTGGTCGCGGGGCTGATCGCCGGGGCATGGGCCGCGTGGCGATTGAGCCGCGTCGATCCCGGCGCCACACTGAGAGAGGGGGCCTGACCATGCTGAAGGCAAATCAGCTGACCATGCGCTACTTCCGAAAGACGGGCCGGGCGAACCACTTCTTCGCCGTCAAAGGCGCGAACCTCGAGCTTCATCCCGGCGAGGTGGCCGTGCTGACCGGGCGCTCCGGCTCCGGCAAGACGACGCTTCTGCACATGCTGGCCGGGCTGCTGACGCCCACCGAGGGCAAGGTCTGGCTGGACGACGCGGACCTGTACGCGCTGCCCGACGCCGCGCTGTCGCGCCTGCGCAACCAGAAGATCGGCGTCATCCCCCAGGGGCGAAGCGCCGTCGACGCGCTGACGGTGCTGGAGAACGTGCTGCTGCCCCGGCAGCTGCGCGGCGAGGCGGGGGACAGGGGCGCCGCGCTAAGGTGGCTGGACGCCCTCGGCATCGCCGACCTGGCGGACGCCCGCCCCGCGGAGCTCTCCGGCGGCGAGCTTCGGCGCATGGCCATCGCCCGCGCCCTGGCCGCCGATACCGAGGTCATCCTGGCGGACGAGCCCACCGGCGACCTGGACGACGAGAACACCGAACGGGCGCTCATGCTGCTGAAAAGCGCCGCCGTCAAGCGCCGCAAGGCCGTGCTGCTGGTCACCCACGACCGCGAGGCCCTGCCCTACGGCACCCGCCTGTACCGCATGGAGAACGGCACGCTCAATGAAGAATGACACACAGACCCGGACCGCAAGGCCCGGGTCATTTTTATCAGAAAACCGATAAGCCGGGCTTATCAAAGGGCGACGGATGTGCTATAATGGGGGAGGGAGGGGCGCCCGATAACGGCAACATCATAGATACGGAGGACATGGACATGGCAAACCTGATCGTCTACTATTCCCGCAAGGGGCAGAATTACTGGAACGGCAGCGTCGTGGACCTGGTGAAGGGCAACACCGAGCGCGTGGCCGAGTTCGTGCAGAAGGCCGTGGGCGGCGACCTGTTCGAGATCGAGACCGTCCGGGAGTATTCCAAGGACTACATGGTCTGCATCGACGAGGCCAAGGCTGAGCTTCGCGAGCACGCGCGACCCGAGCTCAAGCGCTATCCCGATTCCATCGACCGGTACGACACCATCTTCGTGGGCTATCCCAATTGGTGGGGCACCATGCCCATGTGCGTGTACACGTTCCTCGAGCATTTCGACCTGACCGGCAAGAAGATCGCGCCCTTCTGCACCAACGAGGGCAGCGGCATGGGGTCCAGCGAGCGCGAGCTCAAGAAGGTCTGCAAGGGCGCGACCGTCGCCCCCGGCCTGTCCATCCACGGCGCGGAGGCCGCCCAGAGCGAGAGCAAGGTGACCGACTGGCTTACGAAGCTGGGCATCGAATAGGAGGTCAACATGGTACAGAACAGATTCTTCCCCGAGATCCACGGCAACTTCGGCTTCGGCTGCATGCGCCTGCCCATGAAGGACGGCAAGGTGGACTACGACGAATTCTCCCGCATGGCGGACGCCTTCATCGCCTCCGGCCTCAACTACTTCGACACGGCCCACGGCTACATCGGCGGCCAGTCGGAGACGGCCATCCGGGACTGCGTGGCCAAGCGCCACGACCGCGGCGAATTCCTGCTGACGAACAAGCTCACCGACCCCTACTTCAAGAAGCAGGAGGACATCCGCCCCTTCTTTGAGAACCAGCTCAAGTGGTGCGGCGTGGACTACTTCGACTTCTACCTGATGCACGCTCAGGACCGCAACAACTACAAGAAGTACCAGCGCTGCAAGGCCTACGAGACCTGCTACGCGCTCAAA
>JAFUWR010000125.1 GCA_017471125.1 Clostridia bacterium
CTGCGCTCGGCCTCCCGCGCGGTAGCCCGGTCGGACTCGTCCACCCTGTACTCCAGCGTCGGGTCGTCGGCCCTGGTCCGGTCCAGGGCGCGCTCGGCGGTCTCCACCAGCGCCTCCCGCCGCGCCGCGTCGTCGGCGGACACGTTCAACAGCACGTAGTCGTCCTGCGCCGCGTCCAGGTAGCCCGCGTCCTCCAGCAGATCAAGGGTCTGCCCCAAAGCGTCGTCCAGGGGCTTGAAGCGTACGTCCAGCGCGTCCACGATGGCCTCGGCGTCGGCGTTGGCGGCGCGGACGGACAGCACCCGGCCGCCCCGGTTGAGGGTGTACACGATGGAGGGGTTGACATCCAGGCTGACCTCGGCGTAGGCGCGATAGTTGCTGTCGAACCACAGCCCCGCGCTGCCGGTCAGCAGCACCGCCGCCGCAGCCGCCGCGGCGACCCACTGGCGCGGGGAGGGGCGCACGGCCTCGGCGTAGTCCACGGTCTGGCCCACCTCGAAGCGCCCCCGCGCCCGGCGCACCGTGCCGTCCTCGAGCAGCAGCGCCGCCTCTCTACCTCTGGTTTCCAGAACTACCGCTTTCATCTCTCATAGCCCTCTTCACATGATGCAGATACTCCGCAAGCTGCGGATAGTCGCCGTCCATGATCTCCACCGCCGCGATGATGTAACGCCGGTGCCGGTCCAGCAGCTTCCGGGAGATGCCGCAGGCCTCGGACAGCTCCTTCACCGGCAGGCCGCGGGTCTTGCGCAGCTTCACGACCCGCGCGGGGTCCGCGAGCATCCACGCCGCGGCGCGGGCGCACTGGTCGCGGGTCTTGCCGGCCTTGGGCGAGGCGTCCGCCAGGTCGAAGAAGCCGAAGCCGTAGCCGGACAGGACCTCCCCCACCGCCTCGATCTCGTCCCGGACGGACCGGTGGCCGTCGAAGCTCTCCCGCACCAGCTTTTGCTGCACCTCGGCCAGCACGCCGCCCGCCACGGGCGCGTCCTCCTCCCAGGTCATGGCGCTGCCGATGGCGATCTCCGCGCTGCGGCGGGTGCGCTGGTCGAAGAAGTCCATCAGCCGCCGCCGGATCACCAGCGCCGCGAAGCCGCTGAAGCCGCCCGCCTCGGGCTGGTAGGCGCGCACGGCCTCGCAGAAGGCCACCAGCGCCACCTCGTATTCCTCGTCGCTCTCAGTGACGAACCGCTTGCAGGTCCTGGAGGCGCAGCGCAATATGAACCGGCGGTTCTCGCCGATGAAGCGCTCCAGCGCCGCGTCGCTGAGCCGCGCCCGCGACGCCTGTTCATCCCTGTTGTGCCACAGCTCCAAAGCCATCTCTCCCTGAACCATCGTTTTCCATGGACAGAGTGTAGCGGAAAACCCTTAAAAGAACATTTAAGTTTTCCCCTCTGTGACAGGATTCGGGAGAAGCGGCGGAAAAAGTGGGGTCGGGAGAAAATTTGGCCGCGATCCGTGGGATCGCGGCCATTCGATCACGTCCTACTGCCGCCACGCGCTGGGCGCGAACAGCATCAATATGGGGAACACCTCCAGGCGTCCGATGAGCATGCACAGAGACAGCACGAGCTTGGACACGTCGGAGAAGGCGGCGAAGTTGCCGGTCGGCCCGACCATGCCGAGGCCGGGACCGATGTTGGACAGCGTGGCCACCACGGCGGTGAAGTTGGTCTCGAAGGAGAAGCCGTCCCGGGACACCACGATGACGGAGGCCAGCAGCACGAACATGTAAGCGAAGAAGAAGCCCTGCACGCCGGAGAGGATGCTCTCGCTGACGGTGTGCCCGTCGAGCTTGATGGTGTTGACGGACTTGGGGTGGACGGTGCGGCGGATGTCGCGGATCATGCTCTTCATCAAAAGCTGCACGCGGATGACCTTGATGCCGCCGCCGGTGGAGCCCGCCGACGCGCCGATGAACATGATGACCACCAGCAGCACCCGGGAGAACTGGGGCCACAGGTTGAAGTCCGCGGTGGCGTAGCCGGTGGTGGTCATCACCGAGGACACCTGGAAGAACGAGTACCGAAGCGCCGTGAAGAAATTCCCGCCGGGCTTCACGCCGTCGGCCATGGAATAGAAGCCCCGCGCCGCCATGGGCATGATGTTGATGGCGATCAGCACGGAGGAGATCAGCAGTATGGCCCAGTACAGCCGCATCTCGCTGTTGCCCAGGGCGGCCTTCCAGTTGCCCTTGAGGACGTAGTAGTACAGCGAGAAGTTCACGCCGAACAGCGCCATGAAGATGCCGGTCACCACGTCCACCGCCGCGGAATCGAAGTGGGCGATGGAGTTGGCGTAGGTGCCGAAGCCGCCGGTGCCCGCCGCGCCGAACATGTGCACCAGCGCGTCGTACAGGTCGAGGCCGCAAAGCAGCAGCGCAATCACCATCACCACGGACAGCCCGCCGTAGATGGCGTAGAGGATCTTGGCGTTGTTGGCCACCCGGGGCACCAGCTTGTCGGTGGACGGCCCGGGGGACTCGGCCCGCATCAGGTGGATGGACCGCGCGCCCATCTTCGGGATCAGCGCCAGCGACAGCACCAGCACGCCCATGCCGCCCGCCCAGTGGGTGAAGCTCCGCCAGAACAGGAGGCCCCTGGGCAGCAGCTCCACGTTTCGGATGATGGTGGCCCCGGTGGTGGTGAAGCCGGACACGGTCTCGAAGAAGCAGTCCACCAGCGACGGTATGTAGCCGCTGAAATAGAAGGGCAGCCCGCCGAAGAAGGACACTAAGAGCCAGCTAAAGGCCACCACCGCGAAGCCCTCCCGGGCCCGCAGGGTCTCCCGCCGGGGGCGGATGAACGCCAGCGCCGAGCCCGCCGCCACCGTGATGGCCATGGCCTCCAGTATCGCCAGGGCGTCCGAGCCGCCGTAGATCAGCGACACGATCAGCGGCAGGAGCATCAGCGCCCCCGAAAGCCTGAGCACGTTGCCGATCAGGTGGAATGTCAATCGTTTATTCATTATTTCTTCATCTCCGCGATGTCGAAGGCGTCCTCGAGGTTGACCACCGTGCCCGCCCGGGCGGTGAGGATGACGGTGTCCCCGGCCTCGATGTGATCGGAGCCGAAGGGGATGATGGACTTGCGGTCCCGCACCAGCACGGACACCAGTATGCCCTTGCGGATCTTCAATTGGTTCAGCGGGATGTTCAGGTACGGCGCGCCCTCCAGGGCGGTGAACTCATACGCCTCGACGGACCCGCCCAGCATGTAGTAGACCTTTTCCACCACGGAGTTGCGGGAGTTGTTCAGCGCCCGGACGGAGCGCAGGATGACGTTGGCGGTGGTCAGCTTGGGGCTGACGGCGCAGTCGATGCCCAGGTCGCCCATCACGTCCATGGCGTTGGTGCGGTTGACCTTGACGATGACCTTCCGCACGCCGCGCCGGGAGCCGTACAGGCCGGTGATCAGGTTCTCCTCGTCCCGGTCGGTCAGGCAGATCAGCGCGCCGCAGTCGGCCACGTTCTCGCTGTCCAGCACCTCCTGGTCCGTGCCGTCGGCGCAGATGACCATCACGTTGTCCAGCTCGTCCGACAGCCGCAGGCACTTTTTCTCGTCGATCTCGATCAGCCGCAGGTACACTCCCATGCCCGCGATGATCTTCGCCAGGTAGTAGGAGATGTGCCCGCCGCCGATGAGCAGCGCGGACTTGAGCCGCTGGGTGTCCTTGCCCATGTGCTTGAAGAAGCGGGTGACGGCGTCCCGGTCGCCGGTGGCGTACACCCGGTCGCCCGGCAGGATGACGCTCGCGCCGTCGGGGATGAAGGCCGTGCCGCTGCGCTGCACCGCCGTGAACTGGATGTGCGGGAAGCGGTTGTGCAGCCGGGACAGGGGCATGTTCAGGATGGGGTCCGTGGACTCCGCCCGGAACTCGACCATCTCCACCCGCCCGTGGGCGAAGGATTCGATGTTGATGGCGAACGGGAAGCGCAGAAGCCGCGAGATCTCCTGGGCGGTGGCGCGCTCCGGGTTGATGACCTGGTCGATGTCCAGCTTCTTTTGCAACAGCGTCAGGCTCTCGGTGTACTCCGGGTCGCGGATGCGGGCGATGGAATACTTCGCGCCCAATTGCTTCGCCGCCAGGCAGCAGACCATGTTCTGCTCGTCGTTGCCGGTGACCGCGATGATGACGTCCGCGTTCTCAACGCCCGCCTCGATCAGCACCTTCACGTTGGCCCCGTTGCCCCGCACGCACATCACGTCCAGCGTCTCGCTGGCCCGCAACAGCGCCTCCTGGCTTCGGTCCAGCACCGTGACGTCGTGGCCGTCCTTCGATAGGTATTGGGCCAGCGTGTAGCCCACCTTGCCGTTGCCGACGATGATTATATTCAAGGTCCTATCCCCTTTCAGAGAATCCGTGTGTCAATTTCTTTGAGCTTGTCTCAGGCACAGCAGCGCCGCCCGCGCGTCGGCGGTGAAGTCGCCGGTCTTCTGGCAGGTGACGCTGACGCCGCCGGCGTAGCCGTTGCGCTTCAGGACGCGCATGAGCTTCCAGTAGTCCTCGCCGTCGGCCTCCCGGGGCATGCGGCGGGTCAGGGGGTGCTCCACGTGGACGTGGCACAGGGCGTTGCCGGTCTGTGAAAGCGCCGTCACGGGCTCGGCGGCCATGGCCATGGAGCCGGTGTTGGCGGCGACGCCCACGTTGTTCAATTGCAGCAGTCCCGCCAGCAGCGTGGCCTCGGACACCAGGTTCAGCAGGTTGCACTCGGCCTTGCGCAGCGGCTCCACCGCCACCGCCAGGCCGTTTTCGCGAGCGTGGCCCTGGCAGATGCGCAGGAAGTTGCCCAGCTGTCGCCAGGCCTGGGGATAGTCGTACCCCGCGGGCACCGTCCGCGACAGCGCCGCGTCCAGCACCGCCACCCGCACGTTGAGCCGGCGGCACCGGGCGAAGGCCCGGGACAGGTAGTCGTGCAGGTCCCCGGCCCGCACGTCGGGGCCCACGATGTTCAGCCCCTCCGGCAGCAGCCGGTTCACCGCCGTCACCCGCAGGCCGCCGCCCTCGCACCAGGCGGCGAACTCCTCGAAGTGCTTCTCCGGCAGCGCCGCCAGGTCCGCAAGCCTCGCCTCCGCGAAGTCGTAGCCCAGCGCCTTCGCCTCGGGCATGTCGGCGAAGTCCGCGCATATGCCGATCGGGATCATGCGACACCTCATCCATCCTGCGATAATATAATCACAGTATACGCCAGTTTCGCCGAAACGTCAAATAATATATAGTTTTTTAACAGGTCTTGGCGCCCCGACGGGACGGCGGGCGCCCTAATCCCTAATCCCTAATCCCTCCTCCCTTAAATTTTCGCATACCCTTGATTTTGCCCCGGGTTGCTGGTATAATAAATCCAGAATATTGA
>JAFUWR010000126.1 GCA_017471125.1 Clostridia bacterium
CTGGCGGCGCTGGCGGCCTGGTCCGCGCCGGGCCTGGGGCTGTACGCCTGGGGCGCGGCGGCGGCGGTGCTGGCCGTGGACGCCCTGCTGCTGGCGAAGAAGCGGCCCATGCCGAAGCTGCTGTACGGGCTGCTGGCCTTCATGGCCGCGGCGCTGATCGCGCTGGGCGTGTTCGTGCGGGGCTACCTGGTGACCGACGACGGCCTGACGCCCCGGGAGGCGCTGGTGAAGGAGCTCCAGGTGACCAACGCCTGGCCCGCCGCCATCGAGCGCTACACGGGCGTCGAGGTGCTGGACATGCGCGGCTCCACCGTCACGGACTTCTCGCCGATCCTCTCCATGCGGAACCTCCGGGCGCTGGACGCCCGGGGCAACGCGGCCTTCGGCGAGGCGGAATACGAGGCCGTCGCCAAGGCGCTGCCTGGGTGCGACATCCAGTGGAGCATGGACATCGCGGGCCGCTACTACGACAGCGACATCGACGCCATCGACCTGTCCGGCACCGGCATGGACGCCCACGAGATCGCGGCGCTCCAGGCCGAGCACCCGGACGTGGACTTCACCTACACGGTGACGGTGATGGGGAAGGACGTGTCCCTGGACGCGGAGGCGCTGGACCTGCAAGGGGCCAGGGACGTGGACGCGGACGCGCTGCTCGCGGCGCTGAGCCTGCTGCCCAACGTCAAGGCCGTGGACCTGCGGGGCGCGGCGGTGGACCTGGACACGGCGGAGGCGCTGACCGCCGCCCGGCCCGACCTGGCTTACGACTTCACCTTCGCCATCCCCGGCGGCACCATGGACAGCGACGCCGAGGTCGTGACCCTGCCCGGCGGCACCTACGAGGACCTGCAGGCGGCGATGGCGTTCATGCCGTACATGCCGAGGCTCCAATACCTGGACGCCCGGGCCATCGTCATGAACGCCGCCGAATCGCAGGAATTGCAGGCCGACGCCCGCAGCGCGAAGGTGCTGTACAACTTTACCGTGTTCGGGAACGAGGTCAACATCCTGACCACACAGCTTGACCTGGACAACGTGGCGATGCAGGGCCCGGAGCAGGCCGAGGCCGCGCTCAGGCTGCTGCCGAACCTCGAGCGGGTGTCGATGGTGGGCTGCGGGCTCTCCCAGGCCGACATGATGGCCCTGTGCGACGCGCACCCGCAGATACGGTTCATCTGGGTGGTGGAGTTCGGCAAGTACAAGCTGCGCACCGACGCCACGGCGTTCACCACCAACCTGTACGCCGACAACAAGGAGCACTACACGTCCGAGACCTTCGCGCCGCTTCGGTACTGCACCGACCTCAAAATGTTGGATATCGGGCACTGCGACCTGACGGACATCGGCTTCATCGCCGGCATGAAGGACCTGCGGGTGCTGATCCTGGCGGACAACGACATCACCGACCTGTCCCCGCTGGCGGACAAGGAGAACCTCGAATATGTAGAGATATTCCTGAACAAGGTCGTGGACTTCTCCCCGCTGGCGAACAAGCCGCATCTGCTGGACCTGAATATCTACTACAACCCCATCGGCGACGTGACGCCGCTGACCACCGACACCGCCCTCGAGCGGCTGTGGCTGGGGGAGTGCGGCCTGTCCAGCGGGCAGATCAATACCCTCCGGCAGGCCCTGCCCAACTGCAAGATCAACGCAAAGGGGTCCTCCTCCACCGGCCGCGGCTGGCGGGAGCACAAGCGGTATAATGTGATAAAGCAGATGTATAAGGAAGGAGAATATGTGCCGTTCAGTTGAGAACGGTAAAAAAATGCCCCGTCCACTGGACGGGGATTTTTTTACTTGGCAGTCGCTTCTACCTTGATGATCTCCTGGCCATCATAGTAGCCGCAGAACTTGCACACGCGATGCGCGAGCTTCATCTTGGAGCAGCGGGGGCACTTGACGATGCCCGGCGCGGACAGCTTCCAATGCGCGCTGCGACGAGAATCTCTTCTTGCCTTGGAGACTTTTCCCTTGGGAGTGGCCATTGTTACACCTCCTCATCATCTAAAACAATGTCTTTTAATGCCGAAAAGGGGTTTTTGACCTCGGCTCCCTCCTGGCATGTGCAGGTACCGTTGTTCAGGTCGATGCCGCACACGGGACAAAGTCCCTTGCAATCCGGCTTGCAGAGCACCCGCAGGGGCAGCTCCAGCAGCAGGGCATCCCTGACCGCATCCGTAAGCTCGACGGTCGAGGCTTCAAAGCTGTACAGATCGGGATCCTCGGGGTCGGGCTGGCGATCGAACACCGCGTCCACCTGGGCCGTGACCGGGAAGGTCACCGGCGTCAGGCACCGGGAGCAGCGGCTGTCCGCCGTGGCGCTCACGTCGGCCTTGACGCTGACGCGCGCGTCCCCCGGCGACAGGTATTCGCCCGCGACCCGGACCTCCCGGAATCCGACGGGGTCCCCCAGGACCTCCATCGGCTCCAGCGTCACGTCCGTTTCAAAGGCGTAGGCCTGACCGGGATCCTTGATGGCGCGGGAAACGTCGATCTTGCCCAATCCTTTTTCCCCCTAACCTGAATTATTATATACGGATACGCGCTTATTTGCAAGTTATTTTTCTGATAATGCTTATTTCTTGGTGGACAGCTCCAGCGTGTCGCGGGCGATGGCCAGCTCCTCGTCGGTGGGGATGACCCAGACCTGGACGCGGCTGTCGTCGGCGGAGATCTTCGCCTCGCCACGGGCGGCGGCGTTCTTCTCGTGGTCGATCTTGATGCCCATGAAGTCCAGACCCTCCACGGCCCACTCGCGGGCGCGGACGTGGTTCTCGCCGATGCCGGCGGTGAAGATGATGGCGTCCACGCCGCCCATGGCCGCGGCGAAGGAGCCGATGTACTTCTTGAGCACGTAGGCCCACATCTCGATGGCCAGCTTGGCGTCGGGCTCGCCGGCGTCATAGCGGGCGGTGACGTTGCGCATGTCGGAATCGCCGGCCAGGCCCAGCAGGCCGCTCTTCTTGTTCATCATGGTCAGGACCTCGGTGGCGGTCATGTTCTTGCGGTTGCAGATGAACTCCACCACGGCGGGGTCCAGGGTGCCGCAGCGGGTGCCCATCACCAGGCCGTCCAGCGGGGTGATGCCCATGGAGGTGTCCACGCACTTGCCGTCCACGCAGGCGGACAGGGAGGATCCGTTGCCCAGGTGGCAGATGATGACCTTATTGCCCTTGGGGAGTCCCAGCAGCTCCTGGCTGCGGGCCGCGATGTAGCGGTGGGAGGTGCCGTGGAAGCCGTACTTGCGGATGTGCAGGTCGGTGTAATACTCGTTGGGGATGGCGTAGCGGAACGCCTTCGGGGGCATGGTCTGGTGGAAGGCGGTGTCGAACACGGCCACCTGCGGCACGTCCGGCAGCACCTCCTGGCAGGCGCGGA
>JAFUWR010000127.1 GCA_017471125.1 Clostridia bacterium
CGGAGGGCCGGGCGCTCCAGCGGGAGACGCTGCGGGTGCTGGGCCAGATCGAGGCCATGCAGAGCGCCGTGCGGCAGGCCAGCACCGACGCGGTGAACACGCTGCGCGTCGGCGTGCAGGGGAGCTTGATGCGGGTGGCGCTGCCCCGGGCCATCGCGAAGCTCAGGGAGGAGCGTCCCGGCGTGCGGGTGTTCGTGCGCACCGGAGCGCATCAAAAGCTGATGGGGGAGTTGAAGGGCGAGCAGATCGACGCCATCCTGACCATCAACGACATCGACCCCGACGCCGCCGACGGCCTGTGCGTGCGGGCGGTGTCCGACGAGATCCCCTGCGCCCTGCTGCCGAAGGAATCGCCGCTGGCGCGGCAGACGGTGCTGACGGTGCAGGACCTGCTGGGCGAGACGCTTTATTTGAGCGTGGACGCCGTGGCGGGCCTGGGCGGGCTGCCCTAGGGCGGCGAGTGGATGTCCCGGCGGGTGTACATCGACGACCTGAGCGACATCGAGGCGCTGGTGGCCGCAGGCTACGGCGCGTCCATCCACGTCAAGAGCGCCCTGCGCGCCCATCCCGACATCGCCGTGCGGGAGCTGTCCGGCGCGCCCCGGGCCCGGGCGCGGCTGGCGTGGCGCGGCGCGTCCCCGGCCTCCGACACCCTGAAAGCCCTCGCATCACTTTTACAGATGACCTCATCAGAAACGAACGGTGTATTTTGACCCTCGGATTTGTTACAATGGTAAGGTAAAGATTTTGTATACTTTCACGCGGTCTGCACAGATTACATGGCGATTTATGAGCTGTCCGCGACATAATGTCATGGCGCGGTTATGGATAGATAGCTAATGAGGAAATGAGGGGGTATTTCATGGCAAGACAAAAGAGGGTCTCACTGGATCCCAACGCGGCGGATCGGTCGGTGTTCGAGCGGGCCGCGCGGTGCTGGCAGCTCTACGTGCTGCTGATCCCGGCGCTGGTGTGGCTGATCCTGTTCGCCTACTATCCGATGTACGGCCTGGTGATCGCCTTCAAGGACTTCAAGATCCGCGCGGGCATCCTGGCGAGCCCTTGGGTGTCGCCGTGGTACAAGCACTTCACGGACTTCTTCTCCACCAGCATCGCCAAGACCACCATCGTCAACACGGTGCTGCTGAGCCTGTACCAGCTCCTGTTCTCCTTCTGGGTGCCGGTGGTGTTCGCGCTGCTGTTGAACCAGATCAGGTCCCACAGGGCCCGCAAGACCATCCAGACCATCTCCTACGCGCCCTACTTCCTGTCCAACGTGGTGCTGGTGTGCATCATCTCGGTGCTGTTCTCCTCCACGGGCGTGGTGAACAACATCATCCAGTCCACCGGCGGCAACATCCGCAACTTCACCTCCGAGGCCCAGTACTTCCGGCCGCTGTACATCGGCTCCACCATCTGGCAGTCCATGGGCTTCAACGCCATCATCTACATCGCGGCGCTGACCGGCATCTCGCCGGAGTTCTACGAGGCCGCGCTGATCGACGGCGCGAACAAGTTCCAGCGCGTGTGGTACATCGACCTGCCGCTGATCATGCCCACGGTCATACTGATGTTCATCCTCGCGGTGGGCAACATCATGACCATCGGCTACGAGAAGGCCTGGCTGATGCAGGCCGGCGGCAACACGTCGGTGTCGGAGATCATATCGACCTACGTGTACAAGACCGGTCTCCAGTCGGCGCAGTATTCATTCGCCACCGCCGTGGGCCTGTTCAACTCGGTCGTCAACTTCATCATACTGGTGCTGGCCAACCTGGTCTCCAAGAAGGCCGCGGACATCAGCATATTCTAAGGAAGGGAGGACATCCAAATGGCAAAGACCAAGAATCCGACGCCCGCCGTCCTGAATGTCACCCCGACCAAGGGCGACAAGGTGTTCGACGTCATCAACGTGATCATCATGATCCTGCTGTGCGTCATCATCGTGTATCCGCTGTACTACGTGATCCTGGCCTCCATCACCGACCCGAAGGTGGTCAACACCGGCAAGCTGCTGCTGTTCCCCGAGGCGCCCTACTTCAAGGGCTACGCCGAGGCGTTCAGCTATCCGTCGCTGATCTCCGGCTACAAGAACACCATCTGGTACACCTTCCTGAACGCCATCGTGTCCCTGTGCTGCACCATCCCCGGGGCCTACGCGCTGTCCCGCCGGGACCTGGTGGGCCGGCGGCCGATCATGTTCCTGTTCACCTTCACCATGTTCTTCAACGGCGGCATCATCCCGATGTTTCTGACCATCCGAAGCCTCGGCATCTACAACACCGCCTGGGCGCTGGTGCTGCCCGCCGCGGTGTCGGTGTACAACCTGATCGTGTGCCGCTCGTTCTTTGAGAGCACGCTGCCCAAGGACCTGCTCGAGGCCGCGCAGATCGACGGCTGCAACGACTTCCGCTTCTTCTTCCAGATCGCGGTGCCGCTGTCCAAGACCATCATCGCCGTCATGCTGCTCTACTACGCCACGGCCATGTGGAACACCTTCTTCAACGCCCTGATGTTCATGCAGGACGACAACAAGATGCCCCTGCAGGTCGTGCTCAGGAACCTGGTCCTCTCCAACCAGCTCTCCGCCTCCGCCTCCGGCGCGGAAGCCGCCGAGAAGCAGCGCCTGGTGGACCAGCTCAAGTACGTCATCATCACCGTGTCCGCGGTGCCGCTGATGATCGTGTACCCGTTCGTCCAGAAGTACTTCGCCGCCGGCGTCATGCTGGGCGCGGTGAAGGGCTAATGGTATCATTTTCAGTTCCCCTTCCCGCTGTGCAGCGGGTGGATATAAAGAACAGGAGGAAAATTCCATGAAGAAGCTCGTATCCCTGCTCATCGCCGTGATGCTCGTGATGAGCGCCC
>JAFUWR010000128.1 GCA_017471125.1 Clostridia bacterium
GACTGCTCCAGCCGTTCGGCCAGCGCCGCGGCGTGGGCGGGGGAACCGGCCAGGGGCCGCCATTCGTCGCTGTCCTCGGGCCACTCGATGCCCCCGGCGGCCAGGTCATAGCCCTCCAGCGCCGCCTGGCGCTCGGCCCGGGCGTCGCTCCACCGCGCCTGCACGGCGCGGGTGATGTCGTCGTAGAGCCGGGTGTCGAAGATCTGGCGAAAGATCTCCTGCCGCTCGCTGGACTTGGCGTTCAGGATCTTCATGAAGTCGCCCTGGGCGATCATGGCCACCTGGCCGAACTGGGCCTCGTTCAGGCCCAGCAGCTCCTCCACCGCCCGGCGCACCTCCTCCACACGGGACCAGACCCGCCCGTCGTCCAGGCACTCCATCGTCGCCTCGGCGGGCTTGGGCGTCTTGCGACCGGGTTTCAGGTACTCCGGGTTGCGGGTGACGCGGTAGCGCTTCCCCCGGTGCTCGAAGGTGAACGCCACCCACGTCTCCGCGTCCGGCGCGGCGAAGTCGCTGCGGAAGGACTTGCTGCTGCGCCGCTTGCTGCCGCCGCTGGCCTGGCCGTAGAGGGCGAAGCAGATGACGTCGAACAGCGTGGTCTTGCCCGCGCCGGTGTCGCCGGTGACGAGGAACAGCCCGCTCGCGCCCAGGCGCGTGAAGTCCAGCGTCTCCTCCCCGCGGTAGGGGCCGAAGGCGCACAGCTTCAATTCAATCGGCCGCATGGCCCGATCCCTCCTCCAGTTCGCGGATGATGTCGCGTATCACGCCGACGCGCCGCGCGTCCGGCGGCACGTGGTTGTTCTGGGCGGTGTAGAAGTCGATGAAGTGCTCGAGGGCGTCCTTGCGCTCGGCGTCGGCCAATTCGACCTCCGTCAGCTCCGCGTTGGTGCGGCTGTTCTGGACGCGCAGGGCGATGAGGTTCGGGTACACGATCCGAAGCGCGCCCAGCGGGTCGGGCGGCGGCAGCTCGTCGGTGAGCACCGCGCCCACGTAGTCGTCGGAGGCAAGGTTTGGGGCGGCGATGTCCGCAAGAATTCCCGTCACCGTCCGCACGTCCCGCAGGGGACGGAGGGGGACGTGTTCAAATATTATCGTGCCCTTCTCGCGCAATTCCACGATGGCCGCGCCCTTGCGCTGATGTTCCTCGGTGAGCGCGTATTTCAGCGGCGACCCGGCGTAGCACACCCGGCCCCCGGCCAGCCGCTGCGGGGCGTGCAGGTGGCCCAGGGCCACGTAGTCGAAGCCGTCGAACGCCTCCGCGGGCACCTGGTCCAGCCCGCCGACGATGCGCTGCTCCGAGTCCGACAGCGCCGCGCCGGTGACGTACTGATGCGCCACCAGCACGCTGCGGGCGGCGGGGTCCAGCTTGGCCGTGGCGACGGCGGCGCGGACGGCGTCCTCGTAGGTCTGTATGGCATCGTCATTCAATGCCCGCCGGACGTGGACGGGCTTGATGAACGGCAGGAGGTAGACGTGTACCTCGCCGTAGGCGTCCTTCAATACGTGCCGGTGGAGCGCACCGTCGAAGCCGCCCTCGGCGTGGATGCCCGCGCCTGACAGCAGCGCCCGGCAGTATTCCACCAGGTCGCCGCCGTCGTGGTTCCCGGCGATCATGTAGACCGGCCGGCCCGCGCCCGCAAGCCGGGTCAGGAAGTCCCCGGCCAGCCGCACCGCGTCGCCGCCGGGCTGGGGCCGGTCGTACACGTCCCCGGCGATGAGCACGGCGTCGCAGTCCCCGGCCAGTTCCACGAGCCGGTCGAGGATGTATTTCTGGTCCTCCAACAGGCTCAGCCCGTTCAGACGCCGCCCCAGGTGCAGGTCCGCGATGTGCAGAAATCTCATGGCTCGATCCTCATGACCGCGCAGGCGTTTTGCCACAGGCGCTCGGACAGCGCCTCCGGGTCCTCGCCGCGGAACTCGGCCAGCTTGTCGAAGGTGTGGACGATGAAGGACGGCTCGTTGCGCCGCCCGCGCAGCGGCACGGGGGCCATGTAGGGGCAGTCCGTCTCGATCAGCAGCCGGTCGGCGGGGGTGTTCTGGGCGACTTCGCGCAGCTTCGGCGCGTTCTTGAAGGTCAGCGCCCCGGACAGGGAGATGTAGAAGCCCAGGTCCAGGTAGACCTTCGCCGCCTCCCAGCTTCCGGTGTAGCAGTGCATGATGCCGCCGGACAGCCGCCCGCGGTGGGCGCGGAGGATGTCCATGCAGTCGCCGTGGGCCTCGCGGATGTGGAGCTGCACGGGGATGTCCAGCGCATGGGCCAGGTCGAGTTGGATATCGAACACCCGCCGCTGGGTGTCCCGGGGCGACAGGTCGTAGTGGTAGTCCAGCCCGATCTCCCCCAGCAGGCGGCACTTGGGGTGGGCGAGGTATTTCCGCACCGTAGCCTCGGAGTCGGCGTCCCAGCCGGAGGCGTTGTGGGGGTGGACGCCGATGGCGGCGTACAGGAAGTCGTGGGCGTCGGCGAGGGCAAAGACCCTCTCCTCGTTGGGCGCCTCCTCCCGGGGGTCGGCCACCACCAGCGCGCGCCGGACCCCCGCGGCGCGGAAGCGGTCGATCACGTCCCGGCGGTCCTCGTCGAAGCGCGGGTCGGCGATGTGGCAGTGGGTGTCGAAAAGTCTCATGGGCAGCCTCCATTGTGGGTGTGTGATGCTATTATCATATCACACTTTTTTCCCGCAGTCAAAAACGGCCTTGCCAGCGCCGCCGGGGACGTGCTATACTTATGGTAAGGAGTTGATACAGATGAAGCGGGTCGTCGCGCTGGCGCTGGTGGTGCTGCTCACCGCGTCGGCGGCGCTCGCCCTGACGGCGGACGGCCTCATCCCGAGGGCCGCGCTGTGGGGCGCGTCGCGCAAGACGGTGGCGGGCACGATCGCGCTCAAGACCGCCGAGGTCAAGGTCAACAAGAAGCCCGCCCTGCGGGTCAGGGGCCTGGAGGTCGAGGGCCTGGCCATGGACGGGTACTACATCTTCGGCCAGAACATGCGGACCTACTACGGCCTGTCCAAGGCGACCTTCATCCTGTCGGGCGCGGAGAAGCGCACGTCCAAGGAATTGAAGGCGGCCTACGACGGGCTGGTCGCGGGCATGACGCGGAAGCTGGGCGCGCCGGACGCGACCGGCAAGGCATCGGCGGTTTGGGAGCGTACCGATCATAAGGTCGAGGTGCTCCGGGGCAGGTTCTCCAAGTACAGCGGCTCCGACGAGACCAGCGTGGGCGTGGTGGTCACGGGCAAGGACCTGCCGACCCCCGCCCCGACGGTGAAGTCCACCCCGCGGCCCACCCGCACGCCGCGCCCCACCAAGACGCCCAGGCCCACAAAGACCCCGAAGCCCGCCAAGGCCCCGTCCCGCAACGCCGCCTCCGGCGGCAGCTACGTGCTCAACACCAAGACGATGAAGTTCCACTACCCAAGCTGCCGCGACGTGGGCAAGATGAACAGCGAGAACAGGCAGTACGTCAGTTGGTCCCGGAGCGAGGTCATCCGCCGCGGGTATCGCCCGTGCGGGCATTGTGAGCCGTAGGGGTTGAGGGATTAGGGAGTAGGCAGTAGGGAGTAGGGGAAAACGGCGTCGCGTAGGGGCGCTGCCCTCAGCGCCCGCCAGGCTCCCATGCGCAGGGGGAGCTGTCAGCGAAGCTGACTGAGGGGGCGCTTGTAGGGGCGACGTTGCGTCGCCCGCCCGGGGACCTCATCCGTCTTGCGCTTCGCGCAATCCACCATTCCAGGGCCTGCCGGCCCGTTCTCGCTGAAAACAGTCCACTGGACTGTTTTCCGGGCGCTCGAACCCCCACAGGGGAAGGCTTTTGGCTGACGCGCCGAGGTCATAACATGCACAAAGGTGTGTTTGGATAGAAAAAGGGAAGGTTGCGAACCCCGTGGGTTCGCAAGTCGGCCCTTGGGCCGACCGCGGACGTCACAAATCGAAGATTTAGTGACGCCGCGCCGCACGGGGGAAAAAGGCAACCTTTACTAAAGGTGGCCTTGTGCCCCCGGAGGATGCTTGTCCGCGGACAAAATAATATATGATTTATACACTTATGAAACAGGAGCATAAATGCAAAACATGACGGACAAATCGTCGGGCAAGAGCCTGACCCGCATGGTCCTTGCGCTGGCGTGGCCGACGATGCTGGAACAATGGCTGTCGGTGGCGGCGCAATACGTGGACTCGGCGATGGTGGGCCGACTGGGCGCGGCGGCGACGGCGGCGGTGGGCACCACCTCCACGGTGAGCTGGATGGTGGGCAGCTCGGTGGCGGCGCTGGCGCTGGGCTTCCTGGCCTACATCGCCCGGGAGTACGGGGCCCAGCGCTACGACAACGCGGCCCGGGCCGCGGCGCAGTCGGCGCTGGCGGCGCTGGTGTCGGGGCTGTTCTTCACGGGGCTGGCGCTGGCGCTGAGCGGGCTCGTCCCCCGGTGGATGAACGCGGCCCCGGAGGTCGCGCCCACGGCGTCCAAATACTTCTTCATCATCTACACGCCCATGGTGTTCAGGGCGGCCACCATCATCTTCGGCACGGCGCTTCGGGCCTCGGGCGACACGCGCACGCCCATGAAGGTCAACCTGATCGTGAACGGGCTGAACGTGGTGCTGAACTATTTCCTCATCTACGAGACCCGGGCGGTCGGCCTGCTGGGGCTGCGCCTCAATATGCCCGGCGCGGGCATGGGCGTCATCGGCGCGGCGGTGGGCACGGCGGTGGCGGTGGCCGTCGGCGGCGTCATGATGACCGTCGCCCTGTGGCGGCACCCGAGGCTCTCCCCGAGGGGCCACAGCCTGCGGCCCGACATGGCCATCCTCAAGCCGTGCCTGAAGGTGGCGGTGCCCTCGGCGCTGCAGCGGTTCGGCACGTCCTTCGGCTACGTGGCGTTCGCGTCGGTCATCAACGGGCTGGGCACGGTGTCCACCGCCGCCCACACCATCGCCAACACCGCCGAGTCCGCGTTCTACATCCCCGCCTACGGCATACAGACCGCGGCGGCCACGCTGTCGGGCCAGGCCTATGGCATGCGCGACGAGCGCCGGATGCGGGACGTGACCCGGACGCTGCTGCGCCTCGAGGCGATGATGATGACCCTGTCCGGGGCGCTGCTGTTCGTGCTCGCCGAGTGGATGATGCGCCGGTTCACCCCGGACGAGCGCGTCGTGCGCCTCGGCACCGTGGTGCTGCGGATGGTCGCCGTCACCGAGCCCCTCTACGGCGTGGCCGTGGTGCTGGAGGGCATCTTCCAGGGCGTCGGCGACATCATGTACGCCTTCGGCTGCAACATCGCCGGCATGTGGGGCGTGCGCGTGCTGGGCACCGTCATCGCCGTCCACGTGTTCGGCGGCGGGCTCACCGCGGCCTGGGGCTGCATGATCGCCCACAATATATTGCTGTTCATACTCTTCCTGATCCGCTACCGCACCGGGAAGTGGAACCCGCTGGTGACGGGGGACAGGTTTTAGGGGAGTGTGGAGTGTGGAGTGTGGAGTGAGGAGCGGCCGGAGGGAACAGGGAGCAGGGAACAGGGAACAGGGGCGACGACCTCTCCGTCATTTGCTGCGCAAATGCCACCTCTCCTGGGAGGAGAGGCAAGGGGGTCACGACTGTACGCGGCAGCCTTGGCTCCCCTCTCAGGGGAGCTGGCTGGCACATAGTGCCAGACTGAGAGGTCGTTCCCAGGGTAACTACATTTCCCATTTCGGTGATTTTGCCGATTCGCAGAATCGTCAAAATCAGTTTGCCCAGAGGGCAAACCGCAAATCCTCTGGATTTGCGCCTCCCATTCCCCATTCCCCATTAGAAAAAGACGGCACTTTCATGCCGTCCTTTTTGTTTGGTTTTGTCTTACGCCTGCGGCTCGTCCTCGCCGGGGATGTCATAGGCATCGTCATCGGCGACGGAGTCCATGGCCTCGTCCTCGAGCACCTCACGGATGGAGAGGGAGATGCGCTTGGCCTCGGTATTGACATCCAGCACCTTGACGCGCACGATGTCGCCCACGTTCACGGCGTCCTCGACCTTCGCGATGCGGGTCAGGGCGCACTGGGAGATGTGCACCAGGCCGTCCAGGCCGGGCTCCAGCTCGACGAACGCGCCGAAGGTGGTGATGCGCACGACCTTGCCCTCCACGACGGAGCCCACGGGATACTTCTCGCCGGCCACGGTCCAGGGGCGGGGCAGGGTCTGCTTATAGCTGAGGGAGATGCGCTCGCGCTCGGGATCCACGTTGAGGATCTTCACGTCGATCTCCTGGCCGACGCTCACCACGTCGGAGGGATGCTTCACGCGGCCCCAGGAGAGGTCGGTCACGTGCACCAGGCCGTCCACGCCGCCGATGTCCACGAAGGCGCCGAAGTCCGCCAGGCGGCGAACGGTGCCCTTGACGATGGAGCCGACTTCGAGGGACTCCCAGATCTTCTTCTTCTTCTCGGCCTCTTCCACCATCAGGACGGCCTTGCGGGACGCCACGATGCGCTTCTTGGCCTTGTCGATCTCGATGATCTTGAGGGTCATCTCCTGGCCCACGAACTCGTCGATCTTCTCGACGTAGCGGAGGCTCAGCTGGGAGGCGGGGATGAAGGTGCGGATGCCGGAAACGTCCGCCAGCAGGCCGCCCTTGACGGCCTCCTTGCCGACGCCTTCCACGAACTCGCCGGCCTCCTGCTTGGCTACGATCTCATCCCAGGCCTTGCGGTTGATGATGTTCTTCTGAGACAGAAGGACGTTGCCTTCGCCGTCATTCACCTTGACGACCTCGACTTCGATCTCGTCGTCGATCTTGACATCGGTAGAAGAAAGGTCAGTCTTCTTCACGATACCGTCAGCCTTGTAGCCGATGTTGACGCAGACTTCGTCTTCAGTGATCTGCACGACCTTGCCGGTGACGACCTGGCCGGGGCGAATTTGAACCAAGGTCTGGTCGATGACTTCATCGGACATGGCCTCGATCTCAGGGTTCTCTTCAGGGGTAACTTTCTTCTCGATGTCGTTCATTCTTGCAACAACCTCCTTAATTATACAATCCGGCGTGGAAGCACCGGCTGTAATCCCGATGGTATCGGACGGTGAGAAGTCGATCCCGTCCAATTCCGCCGCGGTCTCGATGAAATAAGTCCTGCGGCATATATCAGAAGCGAGCTTGAAAAGCTTGCGACTGTTCGAGCTTTGCCTGCCGCCGATCACCAGCATGGCGTCGCACCGGGCTGCGATGTCCGCGACCTCCCGCTGGCGGTCGTGGGTGGCGGGGCAGATGGTGGCCTGTATCTCCAAGTTCGGGATGCGGGCCTTCAGAAGCGAACACACCTCGCCGAACTTGGCTTCGGCCATGGTGGTCTGGCTGACGACGAGCGCCGCGTCCAGCGCGGGCAGGGCGTCCACGTCCGCGGCGGTCAGCACCGCCCAGGCGTCGCCGTCCGTCCAGCCCAGTATGCCCTGGACCTCCGGGTGCTGCGCCTCGCCCACCACGATCAGCGGCATGCCGTCCTCGGACGCCCGCCGCGCCATGTCGTGGATGCGGGTGACGAAGGGGCAGGTGGCGTCGACGATCTCGCAGTCCCGGGCCTTGAGCGCCTCGTAGGCGGCGCGGCCGATGCCGTGGGAGCGTATGACCACCTTCGCGCCGCGCTCGGCGTCCTCGGGCCGGTCGATGGCCACCACGCCCAGCCGCTCCAACTGCTCGACGGCCTGGGGATTGTGGATGATGGGGCCCAGCGTCACCGCCGGAGCCGACCGTTCCGCCGTCTCCATGGCCCGCCGCACGCCGAAGCAGTAGCCCGCGTGCCGCGCCAGGATGACCTCCGACATTGGCTGTTCGCCCCCTCGGCGCGGGCCGTTTCACGATGCTAACGCTTTATCGCACCAAATCAGCCCATTTCGCTATCCGTATAATTTCGATTATACCCGTCGGGATTCCTGCTTATGGCATTTGAATTAACGTATGTTTAACATATACGACCTCACCACTCATTTGCAGGGCAAATGGGCGATGAGGTCGTCCTGATCGGTGTCACTGCACCGAGAACATGATGTCGATATACGACGGATAGGGCCAGTCGGCGGCGGGCATCATGCTCTCGGCGGCGTCGCAGCCGCCGCGGAGGCTGGCCATGGCGGACACCACGTCGTCCTTGTAGTGCATGGCCCGCTCGAGGGTGCCGTCCACCCGGTCGGCGGCGGCGAGCGCCTCGGCCAGCACGTTGACGGCGGTGTAGATCTCGTCGGAGAGCCGGGACAGCTCCCGGGCCCGGGCCTTCTCGTAGCCGCAGGCGGTGCCGGCGAAGGCGGCCTTGTGCTGGGCGTTGGCGCACAGCCGGGCGGAGAAGTCGGACACGGCGGGCAGTATGCAGCGGTTCACCATGTCGATCATCGTCTCGGCCTCGATGTGGATGACCTTGACGTAGTTTTCAAGGAGGATCTCGTAGCGGGACCGAAGCTCCGCGGCGGAGTAGACCCCGTGGCGCTCGAACAGGTCCACGTTCTTCTGGTCCAGCAGGTGGGCCAGGGCGTCGGGCGTGGTGGGCAGGTTCATCAGCCCCCGCTGCCGCGCCTCGTGCACCCAGCCGCCGTCGTAGCCGTTGCCGTTGAACAGTATGCGCTTGTGGGCGCGGACCGTGTCGCGGATCAGGTTGTGCAGCGCGGCGGTGAAGTCCCCGGCGTCCTCGAGGGCGTCGGCGTACTGGCGCAGGCTCTCGGCCACCGCCGTGTTGATGACGATGTTCGGCTTCGCCATCGACAGCGACGCGCCGGGCATGCGGAACTCGAACTTGTTGCCGGTGAACGCGAAGGGGGAGGTGCGGTTGCGGTCGGTGGAGTCCTTGGGGAACCGGGGCAGCACGTGGACGCCGATCTTGAGCTGCTGCTGGTCGCGGCCGTTGTAGTCGGCCTCGTTCTCGATGGCGGCCAGCACCTCGGTCAGCTCGTCGCCCAGGAACATGGACACCACCGCGGGCGGGGCCTCGTTGGCGCCCAGGCGATGGTCGTTGCCCGGCGTGGCCACGGAGATGCGCAGCAGGTCCTGGTAGTCGTCCACGGCCTGGATGACCGCGCACAAAAACAGCAAAAACTGGGCGTTCTCAAAGGGCGTGGTGCCGGGGTCCAGCAGGTTCACGCCGCCGTCCGTGGCGATGGACCAGTTGTTGTGCTTGCCCGAGCCGTTGACGCAGTTGAAGGGCTTCTCGTGGAGCAGGCACACCATGCCGTGCCGGTGGGCCACCTTCTGCATCAGCTCCATGGTGAGCTGGTTGTGGTCCACGGAGATGTTGGTGGTGGTGAAGATGGGGGCCAGCTCGTGCTGGGCGGGGGCGACCTCGTTGTGCTCGGTCTTGGCCAGTATGCCCAGCTGCCACAGCTCGTCGTTCAGCTCCTTCATGAACGCCTGCACCCGGGGCTTGATGACGCCGTAGTAGTGGTCGTTCAGCTCCTGGCCCTTGGGCGGCTTCGCGCCGAGCAGCGTCCGGCCCGTCAGCAGCAGGTCCTCGCGCTGGTCCACCATGGACTGGTCCACCAGGAAGTACTCCTGCTCCGCGCCCACGGTGGTGATGGCCTTGACGTTCTGGTGGCCGAACAGCCGCAGGATGCGCTCGGCCTGCTTCGAGATGGCCTCCATCGACCTAAGCAGCGGCGTCTTCATGTCCAGCGCCTCGCCGCCGTAGCTGCAAAACGCCGTGGGGATGTAGAGCACCGTGTCCTTGATGAAGGCGTAGCTCGTGGGGTCCCAGGCGGTGTAGCCCCGGGCCTCGAACGTGGACCGCAGGCCGCCCGACGGGAAGGACGAGGCGTCCGACTCGCCGCGCACCAGCTCTTTGCCCGAGAACTCCATGATGATGCCGCTGGGAGCGGACCCTCCGTCGCCGTCATTGGGAGAGATGAAGCCGTCGTGCTTCTCGGCGGTGATGCCCGTCATGGGCTGGAACCAGTGGGTGAAGTGGGTCGCGCCCTGCTCGATGGCCCAGTCCTTCATGGCGTTCGCCACGATGTTGGCGGTGTCCAGGTCCAGCCGCTGGCCGTCGTTGATGCACCGCAGCATCTCCCGATAGGTGCCCTTCGGAAGCCTCTGCTTCATCGTGGACAGGTTGAACACCTTGCTCGCAAAGCGGTTCGTCAGATCACTCATGGCCGTCACTCCCGTTCCCGTTGATGAATACATTTTATTGGATAATCGCGGGGGTTTCAAGCAAGGTTATATGAATAATCAATGGTTTACGAGGTATTCCATCGCCCTGTGATACCCCTCGAACCCCAGGCCGATGTAGTGGGCGACGCAGGCCATCCCGGCGTAGGAGACCTGGCGGAAGTCCTCGCGCTGGGTCACGTCGGAGATGTGGACCTCCACGGCGGGGAGCTGCACGGCCTTGAGGGCGTCCAATATGGCGACGCTGGTGTGGGTATAGGCGGCGGGGTTGATGACGATGCCGTCGGTGCCGTCGGAGTACGCCCGCTGGATGCGGTCGACGATGTCGCCCTCGTGGTTGGACTGGTAGATGTCCGCCTCGCAGCCCAGCTCGTCGGCCCACTGGCGGATGGCGCGGCACAGGGCGTCGTAGTCCCGGTCGCCGTAGATGTGCTTTTCCCGGATGCCCAGCATGTTCAGATTGGGCCCGTTAACGATGAGCAGCTTCATGATATGCCTCCATGGCCGCGGTGACGGCGGCGTCGATGGTCGTGTCGTTGTCGATACAGGCGTCCGCGGCGGCGCGGTACTTGGGCTCCCGGACGGTCCACATCCGGCGCAGCGCCTCCCGGCCGCTGGACAGGGGGCGACCGTCCATGGGCAGGGCGTCGATGTCCCGGGCGAGCATCAGCACCACGCCGTTCTGCCGCATGGCGCGGACGTTTTCGTCCCGCAGCACCGCGCCGCCGCCGGTGGCGACGACCCGGGACTTCTCCCTGCACACGTCGGCGATGACCCGCGCCTCCAGGTCGCGAAAGCCCGCCTCGCCCTGGGACGCGAAGATGTCGGGGATGGACATCCCGGCGCGCTTGACGATCTCCGCGTCGCAGTCCACGTATTCCCGGCCCATCCGCCGCGCCAGCGCCTCGCCGACGGAGGTCTTGCCGCTGCCGGGCATGCCCACGAGGACGACGTTCAGCGCCTCCGCCCGCAGCATGCCGTAGATGCGGTCGGTCTCTGACTCGGGGATGTCGCGGCCCATGAACAGCGCCGCCGCCTCCCGGGCCTGGCCCACCAGCATGTAAAGCCCGCCCGCGCAGGGCAGGCCCCGGGCCTCGGCGTCCAGTATGAGCGCCGTCTTGTCCGGGTTGTAGACCACGTCCAGCACCCCGGTCAGGTTCGGCAGGCGCGAGATGTCCGCGGCGGCGCGGCCGTTGTTGGGGTACATGCCCACGGGAGTGGTGTTGACGAGCACCTCCACGTCGGCGTGGTCGCGGTACAGCGCTTCATAATCCACCGGCCCGGAGCGCGACACGATCACGACCTCCCGCGCCCCCAGCCGCCGGCACGCCGTCCGCGCGGTCAGCGACGTGCCGCCGCTGCCGAGGATGGCGCACTTCTTGCCCGCGATCACCACACCCGCCCGCTTGGACAGGGCGATGAAGCCGCCGATGTCGGTGTTGTGGCCGTAGAGCGTGCCGTCGGGCCGCGCGATCAGCGTGTTCACGCAGCCCACCTCCCGGGCCACGTCGGACAGCGCGTCGCAGTGGTTGAACGCCACCACCTTGTAGGGGATGGTCACGTTCAGCCCCTTGAACCCCCGGGACTTCATCAGGTCCACGAAGGCGTCCTCCGTCAGCTCGCAAAGCCGGTAGTCGTAGTCGCTCAGCTGGGCGTGGATGGCGGGGGAGTAGCTGTGGCCCAGCTTGGCGCCGATCAAACCATACTGCATGGTTTTGTTCCTTTCTTAGGTAAATTGGGATCAAGGCAGTAGGGAGTAGGCAGTAGGGAGTAGGGAAAGTTACCGGCTGCCGCGCGGAAAAGCCAATGTTTTCAGCAGAAATGAAAGGCTGGCCGTGACCCCTACTGCCTACTCCCTACTGCCTACTCCCTAAAATCCTATTGTTCGTCGTAGCATCCCAAGAACACAAACCGATCACAATGCGCCTCCAGCTCGCCCAGCAGCCGCACCACGTCGGGGTCGGCCACGGACGCGGCCATATCGAAGAAGAACTGGAACTCGAACTCGCGGCCGGGGATGGGGCGGCTCTCGAGCTTGAGCAGGTTGACGCCGGCGATGGCGAGGCGGGAGACCACGGCGTTCAGCGCGCCGGGCTCGTGGGCCAGGTTGAGCATCAGGGACACCTTCCGGGCCTGGGGATAGATCTCGAGCTTCCGGGAGATGCAGATGAAGCGGGTGTAGTTGTACTGGGAGTCGCTGATGTCGTCCCGGGCGATCTCGAGGCCGTACAGGTCGGCGCAGTTCCGGGAGGCGATGGCGGCCAGGTCGTCCCGGTCGGAGCCCGCGACGTAGGCGGCGGCGGTGGCGGTGTTCTCCATGCGCGTCACCTTGATCTCGGGATGGGCCTCCAGGAAGCGGGAGCACTGGCGCAGGGCCTGCTCATGGGAAACGACCTCGGCGATGGGGGTCTTGGACGCGGCGTCCTTGCGCAGCAGCCGGTGGTCGATGCGCAGCTTCTGCGCGCCGCAGATGTAGAAGTGGTGCTTCTCCATCAGGTCGTACACCTGGGTCACCGAGCCCGCCGTGGAGTTCTCGATGGGCAGTATCCCGTACTGGCACATGCCCTTCTCCACCGCGCTGAACACCCGGTCGAAGCTGTCGAAGTAGAGGATGTCCGGGTACTCGAACAGCTTCTCGCAGGCCTGCTGCTGGTAGCTGCCCTCGGTGCCCTGGCAGGCCACCAGCGCGTGGGCGGGCAGGCCCTTGCCCGTGGTCTCTGAAAGGCCCCTGGCGATCAGCTCCGGCAGGGCGGACCGGTACTCGCCCAGGGCGGACTGGTAGCTGCGGGACAGGTCGAAGATCTGGGAGTACAGCGCCTTCACGTAGGGCGCGTAGGCGTCGCCCGCCGCGCGGGTCAGGCGGTTCACGATCTCGCGCTCCCGGGCGTGGTCCTTGATGGGCATGCCGTCGGCGCGCTTCGCCGCCGCCACCTCGCGGCTGCATTCCATGCGCTGGGCGAACAGGCTGACGAGCTGGTCGTCGAGGGAGTCGATCTTGTTGCGAATATCGTTTATAGCCATAGCGATGCTCCTTTATTGTAATAACATATCGTATATGACACAGGCCGTCACCGCCTCCACCACCGGCACGGCGCGGGGCACGACGCAGGGGTCGTGGCGCCCCTTGACCTGGAGCAGGGCGTCCTCCCCGCGGGAGAGGGACACGCTCTGCTGGTGGAGGGCGATGGACGGGGTGGGCTTGAACGCGGCGCGGACGACGACGGGCATGCCCGTGGTGATGCCGCCCAGCGCCCCGCCGTGGCGGTTGGTGTCGGTGACCACGCGGCCGTCCTCCATGCGGTAGGCGTCGTTGTGGCGGCTGCCGCGGAGCCGCGCGGCCTCGAAGCCCAGCCCGAACTCCACGCCCCGCACGGCGGGGATGCCGAACAGCGCCCGGGCCAGCCGGTTCTCCACGCCGTCGAACATGGGCTCGCCCAGCCCCGCGGGCACGCCCGTGGCGAAGCACTCCACCACGTCGCCCACCGAGTCGCCC
>JAFUWR010000129.1 GCA_017471125.1 Clostridia bacterium
CTGACGGAGGGCTTCACGCCGCTGAACGGGGTCTTTTCAAACCCGGTGGCGATGACCGTGATCTTGACCTCGTCCTCGAGGTTCTCGTCGATGCCCGCGCCGAAGATGATGTTGGCCTCGGGATCGGCGGCGGCGGTGATCTTCTGGGCGGCCTCGTTGATGTCGATGATGGAGGTGTCCGGCCCGCCGGTGATGTTGATGAGCACGGCCCGCGCCCCGTCGATGGAGGTCTCGAGCATCGGGCTGGAGATGGCCTGCTGGGCGGCGTCGATCATGCGGTTCTCGCCCTTGCCGATGCCGATGCCCATGTGCGCGAGGCCGCGAGACTGCATGACGGTGCGCACGTCGGCGAAGTCGAGGTTGATGAGGCTCGGCACGGCGATCAGGTCGGAGATGCCCTGGATGCCCTGGCGCAGCGTGTCGTCGGCGATGCGGAAGGCCTCGGTCATGGTGGTGCCCTTGGTGACCACGGACAGCAGCTTGTCGTTGGGCACGACCACCAGGGTGTCCACGTTGGCCTTCAGTCGCTCGATGCCGGCCTCGGCGTTCTTCATGCGCTGACGGCCCTCGAACATGAAGGGCTTGGAGACCACGCCGATGGTCAGTATGCCCATCTCCCGGGCGACCTCGGCGATGACGGGGGCCGCGCCGGTGCCGGTGCCGCCGCCCATGCCGCAGGTGACGAACACCAGGTCGGAGCCCTTGATGGTGTTGGCGATCTCCTCGCGGCTCTCCTCGGCGGCCTTCTGGCCCACCTCGGGCACCGCGCCCGCGCCCAGTCCCTTGGTCAGCTTGTCGCCGATCTGGATGGTGGCGTCGGCCCGGGACAGCTTCAGCGCCTGCTTGTCGGTATTGACCGCGATGAACTGCACGCCCTTGAGGCCCGCGTCCACCATGCGGTTGACGGCGTTCGTCCCCGCGCCGCCCACGCCCACGACCTTGATCGCGGCGAAATTGGTATCTTCGATGTCGTTGATGGGTTCCTGGTTGTTCATTTCAAATTCCAGCACAAGGCATCCCCCTCGTCAAATGGTAGTGTGTTCTATATAAAGTCAGTTCCGGCTGAACATGCTCTTGATGCGGCTGCCCAGGTTCTCCTCGGCCTCGGCCTGGCCCTCGATGGAGTCGAAGATCAGGTCCGCCAGGCCCAGCGCAGAGGCGTAGACCGGGCTGTTGAGCTTGGAGGACTTGGCCGCGGAGATCTTCACCGGCCGGGCGATGGCCGCCGCCAGCGCCTCCCGGGCGCCGCGCATCAGCGCGATGCCGCCGCCGGTGAGGTACACCTGGCTGCGCTTGCCCAGGTACTGCTCGGCGTCGTTGGAGATGGTCATCTCGATCATGTCCGCGAGCTCCTTGAAGCTCTGCTCCACGATGTCGCCCACCGCCTTGCGGGGGAAGGTCTTGCGCCGGCCGTTGTCGTCGTAGACCTCCGAGAAGGAGTCCATGTCGAACTCGTCCGGGTTGAATACGTAATTGCGCTTGATCTGCTCCGCCGCCCGCATCGGGATGCGCAGGCCCATGGCCAGGTCGGCGGTGATGTGCCCGCCGCCGCGGGGCAGTATGGCGTGGTAGACGATGGCGTCGCCCTCGACCACGCTGATCTCCGTGTTCAGATAGCCCACGTCGATGAGCAGCGCGCCGCGGTCCCGCTCCTCCAGCGACAGCACCAGCAGGCTCTCGCCCAGCGACGGGGAGAGGAAGCCCAGGATGGTGATGTCGTGCTGGCCCAGCATCTCGGACACGTCCTCGATGAACTGCGGGTCCGCCACCACGAACGTGGTCATGGCCCGAAGCCGCGTGCCGCGCCCGCCGGGGGACATGGTCTTTTTGCCGTCGTCCACGATGAACCAGCTCGGCGTGCGGTGCATCACCAGCCCGCCGGACTCGCTGATCTGCAAAAGGTCCGCGGCGGCGTCCTGGGCGGCGTTGATGGCGGCCTCGTCCACCACACCCTCGGGCAGCTCCACCTCGGTCTCGCAGGAGCGCACGTGGATGTACTCGCCCGGCACGCCCACGTAGATCTCCTTGATCTTGGAATTGGCCTCCAGCTCCGCGGCGGCGATGGAGTCGCCCACGCGCTGGATCATCTGGCCCGGCGTGTTCCAGTCGCCGTCCGAATAGCCATCGTAGGGGACCGTGCCGGAGCCGATGATGTCCAGCCGATCCATGCCGCCCGACTGCGCGATCATCGTCACGATTTTGGACGTTCCAAATTCAATGGCAGCGATTTGCGTCTTCATAGCTTGTGTTGACACATCCTATTCCAGTTATCCAGTATATCCTATACCAACATAAGTGTATTATACAGGGTTTTTCAAACCTTTGCAAACGCGAAACGCCCGATTTTGGCCCTTTTTAGCATCTTTCAAAAAGGTTTCAAAATGTCGGCACGAAGCCGTCACAGAAAAACGCCGGATGTGTTAATCAAAGGAGGCGATGGAAAAGTAAAGATATGTTTGACATTTCCGTCCCCGCGCTCTATAATGTCTAATAGACCCATAAATATAGAAAGGACGTGTTTTGATATGTTGAAGGGTATCCCGAGCATTCTGACCCCGGAGCTTTTGAAGATCATGATGGAGATGGGCCACGGCGACACGCTGGTCATCGGCGACGGCAACTTCCCGGCGGCCTCCATGTCCAAGGGCAACAAGCTGGTGCGCCTCGACGGCCACACGGTGCCCGAGATCTTGGACGCCATCCTCCAGTTCTTCCCGCTGGACACCTATGTGGACGCGCCGGTGACGCTGATGTCCGTGGTGCCGGGCGACGACGTGGAGACGCCCATCTGGGACGAGTACGCCAGGATCGTCGAAAAGCACGAGCCGGGCAAGAAGATCGGCCACATCGGACGCTTCGAGTTCTACGACGAGACCCGCAAGGCCTACGCCGTGGTGTCCTCCAGCGAGTCCGCCCTGTACGCCAACGTCATGCTCCGCAAGGGCGTGGTGAAGGAGTAAGCAATTTTTCTGATCCCTAATCCCTACTCCCTACTGCCTACTGCCTACTCCCTAAAAGAGGTTGCGCCCATCCCCCAAATATGCTATACTTATCCATTGAGGGAGAAGTTTAGCGATTTGGGGGATTTACATATGGTAGAGATCAGGGAAGTCAGGACCAAGGCCGAGCGCAGGAAGTTCGTGGACTACGTGAACGTGCTGTACAAGGACGTGCCGCAGTTCATCCCGGCGATGTACGCGGACGACCTGGACGACTGGGACCCGAAGAAGAACCCGGCCTTCGAGTACTGCGAGGCCAAGTCCTTCCTGGCCTATCGGGACGGGAAGATCGTGGGCCGCATCGGGGCGATACTGAGCCACCGGTCCAACGAAAAGTGGCACACCAACCGCATGCGGTTTTCGCAGGTGGACTTCATCGACGACCCGGAGGTGTCCGCGGCCCTGTTCAAGGCGGTGGAGGACTACGCCCGGGAGAAGGGCTGCGACGCGGTGCACGGGCCGCTGGGCTTCACCGACCTGGACCGGGAGGGCATGCTGGTCGAGGGCTTCGACCGCAAGAGCATGTTCATTACCTATTATAATCACCCCTATTACATAGACCACCTGGAGCGCCTGGGCTACCACAAGGACGTGGACTGGGTGGAGTACCTGATCGAGATCCCCTACGACGAGCATACCTGCACGCGCCTGGACAAGCTGGCCGAGCGGGTGATGAAGTTCTCCGACCTGCACATCATCGAGGTCAAGTCCCGCCGGGACTACCAGCCGCTGATCGAGAAGGTGTTCATGCTGGTCAACGAGGCCTACGCCCACCTGTACGGCACGGTGCTGTTGAACGACGCGCAGATCAAGCGCTACGCCAAGAAGTTCATCCCCCTCATCAACCCGGAGCTGGCCTGCTTCGTGGCCGACGCCCAGGACAACCTGGTGGCCTTCGGCGTGTCCGCGCCGTCCATGGCCGACGCGCTCAAGAAGTCCAACGGGCGGCTGTTCCCTCTGGGCTGGATCGGCGTGCTCAAGGCGCTCAGGGTCAACGACACCCTCGACCTGTTCCTCATCGCCGTCACCCCGGAATACCGCAACAAGGCCGTCAACGCCATACTCATGAACCACGTGCTCAAGGGCGCCCAGGGCATGGGCATCAAGTACGCCGAGACCGGCCCGCAGCTCGAGACCAACGAGAAGATCCAGCACCAGTGGAACTTCTTCAACACCACGCAGCACAAGCGCAGAAGGTGCTTCGTGAAAGAGCTGAATGTGGAATGGGGAATGGGAAATGGGGAATGATGGCGCTGTTCTGACACAACGCGGATATAAGCCCCCTCTCCGCCCGCTTCGCGGGCACCTCTCCCCCAGAACAGCCGCCTCGATGCCTTCGGCATAGGCGACTGTCCCGAGGGCGAGGCAAGGGGTCACCCACTTGGCTCCCCTCCCAGGGGAGCTGGCACAGCCGAAGGCTGTGACTGAGAGGTCGTTCTTACAAAAGGAGGTTTTATCATGAAGAGAATGTGTGCCCTGATCTTAGCGCTCGTTCTGATCGTGGGCGTCGCCATAGCCGAGGGCACGGGCGGCGTGAGCGATTACGTGTCCCGGCAGGGCTTCAAGGCCATCGCGTCCAAGAACCGGTCGAAGATAGCGGGCTGCTGGTTCACGTCGGACGCCGACGGCGAGACCCTTCGGTGGTCGGACAAGACCGGCACCTACACCGTCACCGCCAAGGCGGGGAAGGGGCTACGGGACCTGTACGCCGACGTGGTCGCCATGGGCGAGTGGGACACCTGCTCCTTCACCGAGGACGGCAAGGTCCAGTACGCCTACAACGCGCCGGAGGTCCCGGCGGTGAAGTCCTACAAGACCCTGCAAAACTACGTGCGCTACGTCACCGAGCACATCGACAAGACCGCCGCCCCCGCCTCGAAGGGACGCGACGGGAAGCGGAGCTACATCATCAACCTGGGCTCCAAGCGGTTCCATCTGCCCAACTGTTCCTTCGTGGACAAGATCAAGAAGGGCAACAAGGAGAGGTTCACCGGCACGCGGAAGGACCTCATCGCCATGGGCTACACCCCCTGCAAGCAGTGCGATCCGTGACCGTCCGTCGGCCGCCCGAGGTGGGGCGGCCGAACGTTTTAATATCAGAAAGCTTTTTTATGGGCCGCGACCGTGGTATAATGGGTCAAAAATGGGCTTGTGAAGCATAAAGGAGTTTTTATATATGGGTAAATCCAATTTCGCCGTGTTCGTGGACCTGGAGAACGTCGGCGCGAAGGAATCGCTGCTGCTGTCCATCATCGAGAAGGTGAAGATCCGCGGGGACATCCTGCTGGGCAAGGTCTACGGCTACACCGACCGGTACACCGATCTCAAGCAGTGCCTGCTGTCCAACACCTTCGCCGTGGTGCCGTCGCTGAGGTGGGGCAAGGTGCAGAAGAACAACCTGGACATCCAACTGGTCATCGACGCCATGGAGGTGGCCTACACCAACCCGCTGATCGACAGCTTCTGCATCGTCTCCGGCGACAGCGACTACACGCCGCTGGTGGGTCGGCTCAAGAGCATGGGCAAGCACGTGCTGGGCATAAGCCGTTCCGAGGCGGCGTCGGGCATATTCGTCAACGCCTGCAACGAGTTCGTGTTCCTGGAGTCCGTGGCCAAGCGCCAGCCCAAGAAGAAACCCCGGGAGGAGCGCATCGCCCTGGACGGCGACATCAACGAGCTGGTCAGCCAGGTGGAGACCATCGTGTCCGACCAGGACGAGGAGCAGATGTACGCCTCCGAGCTGAAGGACACGCTGAACCGCCTGCGCCCGGACTTCTCCGAGCGCGCCTACGGCTGCACCACGTTCGGGAAGCTGGTGCAGATGATCACCAAGAGCTCGGACAAGCTGACGAGCTGGATGGAGAGCTCGAGCCTGATGATCGGCCTCACCAGCGAGGACACCGACGAGGGCAAGCTGGACAAGGCCAACTGGCTGCCCGCCTTCAAGCAGGCGCTGGAGCACTTCAAGGACGAGGGCTTCGACCGGGTCAACCCGTCCATCCTCAAGTCCGCCATCCAGCAGGACTATCCCGGCTTCGAGGAGAAGCAGATCGGCTTCAAGAAGTTCTCCGACGTGATGAAGGCGCTGGAGAAGCAGAACCTGCTGGTCATCGAGATGGACGACCAGCACACCATGCTGTTGAGGATCATATAAGGAGTGTCGAAGATGATCGTCGAAAGACCGCGCCGGTGGCGGAAGCGGCTCATCCGGATCATCGCGGCGGTGGTAGCGATCCCCGTGCTGGTGGTGGGCGGCTATGTGGCCTACGTGTTCATGAGCTACCACCGCCTGCCGGACAGCGCCGAGCAGCACAGCCAGAACGTGAACGATGTCGTGGCGCTGGACACGGACTACACCGTGGTCACCTGGAACGTGGGCTTCGGCGCGTACTGCCGGGACTTCTCGTTCTTCATGGACGGCGGCACCGAGGGCCGGGCCTATTCCGAGGCGCAGGTGCTGGACGACATCGGCCACATGGCCGAGGTGCTGGCGGGGGAGGGCGCGGACCACATACTGCTCCAGGAGGTGGACGTGGACGCCACCCGGAGCTGGCACGTGGACGAGACCGAGTTCTTCCGCGACGCCTTCCCGGAATACCAGTCCTATTTCGCCCAGAACTACGATTCGCCCTACCTGCTCGTCCCGCCCAGGCAGCCCCACGGCGCGGCCCGGTCGGGGCTGCTGACCCTGTCCAGCCGGGACATCTATCGGGGCGAGCGCTATTCGCTGCCGGTGGAGACGGGCTGGCGGAAG
>JAFUWR010000130.1 GCA_017471125.1 Clostridia bacterium
TGGTCGCAACAGGACTCGAACCTGTGACCCCATCGATGTGAACGATGTGCTCTACCAACTGAGCCATGCGACCTTATATCATGTACTCTGGGCAGTATGTCCTACCAACTGAGCCATGCGACCTTATTTAGTTTGACAACTCGACCAGTACGTACTACCAACTGAGCCATGCGACCATATGCGGTTTTAGTCGTGCGGGAGGCGGGCCCCCGCATCGAACGGATATTATTATACCATGTTGAGGCGGGGATGTCAAGTTCCGGGAGCGGGGAATCATGTTAATTATTTGTACTGGCAACAGGATGGGGATGGTATTCCCCTACCCCATGACGCGGGCAAGTTGTACGGCCAATGAAGGGCAAACGCTCCCCTACCCCATGACCCGGGCGAGGTGTTCGGCGAAGCGGCGGCTATAATCGGCCTTCTCGTCCCGCAGGAGGGCGCGGCGGGCCTCGACGTCGGCGACGGTCTTGGCGCCGAGCCAGCGGAGGTTGGCGGCGGCCCTATCGGTCTTGACGGCCACCTGGACGTACTCGGGCCCGATCATCAGCAGCTCGAGGGCGTCGGCGGGCGCGACGAAGCCGCTGCTCAGCACGCCGAAGGTGTCGAAGATGGTGTCGTTGGCGATGGGTCCGACGACCACGTCCACATCCAGCCCGTCCCGCCCGCGGCGGTTGGCGAAGATGTAGTCGAACCACTCGGCGCTCCGGTCAAAGCGGCGCACCCGCAGGCCGTCCAGCGCCAGGTCGTACTCGTTGACCACGGCGTCCTTCCACGCCCAGCGGTAGGTGAAGTCGGCGTCCGGGGTCATGTAGAAGCCCTGGCCGAAGTCGGCGTTAGCCCGCCCGTGGCGGATGTCCGGCGCGGGGATCGCCACCGCGCCCGTGTGATAGAGCCTCATTCCCCCGCCCCCTCCCGGATCGCGGCGCAGAGCGCCTCGAAGTCTTTGCGCTGTTCCCAGGACGCGAAGTCGAATTCCTGAATGTCGCCCCCGTCGCCGTTCCAATAGAGGTACAGCCACGGCCCGTCGTCGCCGTCGCCCAGATCCTCCGACCGGCGGCGCACCGTGCCGCCCGACAGACAGTCGCGGAACGCCTCGGCCTGCGCGTCCGTCAGCGCCACCGTCCCAGCGACGGTGATGTCCGCCTCGGTCTGGGGCCAGCCGCCGCCCTCCCGGGTCTCGTGGTAGAGGAACGCGCCGCCGTCCTCCATATAGATGTGATAGCGCTGGTAGAACGGCGGGTCCGTCGAGGCCGCGACGGTGTAGTAAAACTCGGTGACCTCGTCGAAGCCGATGTCCTTTCCGACGATGTATTCTCTTTTTCCAAGCGCAAAGCCCATCATCCCGATACCGGCGCACAGCGCCAGCAGGACGGTCATCGCGATCAAACGGCGCATGCCCTCGCCCCCTTCCCTCTCCCCCATCATACCACAGCCGCGGGCCGATGTCTACACGGGATAAACCAAAACTATATGGTTGCAATTTCGATAGAGACGTGCTATAATTAGGCTCAACAGACCAAGGGTATCCGCAGGTGTCCGGCCACCGCAAGGGGACTGGGTGAAAAGGGAACGGAGTGGGATTCTCCGACAGGACCGCTGCTGTGAAGCGGAGCGAGGGACGACACGTCATTGGCGCACGCCGAGAAGATGTCCCGAGCGATGAAGCTGAGTCAGAAGACCTGCCTGTGGAAACTGCATATCGGCTGCTTCGGACGAGAGAGCGATATGTCCCCGGGCGCATTTTTGCTGCGCAAACGCAGGGCATGTCGCGTGGAGAAGGCGATGTGCCCTGCGTTTGTTTCCCCACCGTCACCCAAGACACAAGAAGGAGGATGTATCATGAAGAAACTGCTCGCTATCCTGCTGGTCGCGGCCCTGGCCGCGGCGCTGGCCGTCGGAGCCGTGGCCGAGGCGGACCGCGACGCCATCATCATCGGCGTCACCAACGTCATCGACAAGGTGGACCCCACCTACGGCGGCAATCCCTGGTCCCTGACCGCGGACGGCATCTCCGAGACCATCTACATGCAGGACGAGACCGGCGCGCTGGTCTCCCACATCGCCGAGGACCTTACGCAGGTGGACGACCTGACCTGGGAGCTGACGCTGAAGGACGGCGTGAAGTTCTCCGACGGCACAGACCTGGACGCCGAGGCCGTGGCCGAGAGCATGAACACCGTCATGTCCCTGAACCCCAACGCCTCCAACACCGCGGGCGTCATCACCTTCGCGGCCAAGGACGCAAAGACCGTCACCCTGACCACCGAGCGCAAGACCACCGTCATGAAGTCCGTCCTGACCGAGTGGTCGAACGTGGTCTTCAAGGGCAGCGAGGCCGACGGCTACGTGTTCACCGGCCCGTATATGTTGAAGGACCTGAACCCGGGCGTCACCGTGGAGCTGACCCCCAACCCCTACTACGACGACCGCGCCGCCGAGCGCCCGGACGTGACCCTCAAGTGCTTCCAGGACACCACGTCCATGCAGCAGGCCTTTGAGTCCGGCGAGATCGACATGGCCTTCACCGTGACCAACGAGATCGCCGAGGATCTGGAGGCCAAGGGCTACACCGTGAAGAACTTCGACGCGGGCTACCAGTACTTCTGCATCCCGAATATCTCCAAGGCCCCGCTGGACGACGCCAACGTCGTCAAGGCCGTGAACCTGCTGATCGACCGCGAGGCCATGCAGATCGTGCTGCGCGGCGGCCGCATCGCCACCGGCTTCTTCGCCACCTATTACAGCTTCGCCGGCGACGTGGAGGAAGTGACCGACGCCGAGGCGGCGCAGGCGCTGCTTAACGAGGCCGGCTACGCGGACACCGACGGCGACGGCTACCTGGACAAGGACGGCCAGGCGCTGGAGCTGCAGCTCACCACCTACGCCTACCGCCCCGACCTGCCGGTGCTGATGCAGCTCGTGGCCTCCAGCCTGGACGCCGCCGGCATCAAGGTGACCACCAGCATCGTGGACAACATCGACGAGTTCCTGAGCCAGCATACCTTCGACCTGGCCTTCTACGCCCAGCACACCGCGCCCACCGGCGAGCCCGCCTACGCGCTGAACATGTTCTTCCGCTCCACCGGCTCCAAGAACCACGGCGGCTATGTGAACGACGACGTGGACGCCCTGCTGGACCAGCTGGGCGAGCTGGAGGTGGGCGCGGAGCGCGACGCCATCTCCAAGCAGGTGCAGGCCATCGCCAACGACGACGGCGCGATGATCTACCTCATCGACCCCGAGTGGCACATCGCCGTGTCCGACAAGCTGGCCGACTACGTGCCCTACTGCGGCGACTACTACGTGGTCAACCCGCAGCTCGGTTTGAAGTAATATCCCCATCCGACCGGCCGGGGGCCCTCCGGGCTTCCCGGCCTTCTCCATACGCCTATGAAACGCGCATCATCATTCCTGGTCAAATGGCTGCTGATCTTCATCGTCGCCTCGGTGATGATCTTCGGCGTGGTGCGGCTGATGCCGTCCACCCCGGTGGAGCAGTGGCTGACCTCCTTCAACCTGCCCCACACCGAGGAGAACATCGAGAAGGTCACCAAGCTGATGGGGCTGGACCGCAGCCTGCCGGAGCAGTACTTCGCCTGGATGGGCAACTTCCTGCGCGGCAACTGGGGCCAGTCGCTGATCTCCCACGTGGCCATCAAGGACATCTTCATGCAGAAGATGCCCTATTCCGTGAGCATCGGTTTAGGCGGGCTCTTGCTGTCGGCGGTGCTTTCGTTCTTCCTGGGCTACCGGGCGGCGCTGCACGCGGGCGGCCTCTGCGACCGGCTGTCCAGCGCCCTGGCGGTGTTCTCCCAGTCCATCCCCAGCTTCATCACCAGCGTGTTCATCATCTACTTCCTGAGCGTGCGGCTGAGGGTCGTGAAGTTCTTCACCGGCACCGTCGCCAACGCCATGGTCACCGCCATCCTGGTGACGGCGCTGTACCAGTTGGGCGGGCTTTCGCGGGTGGTGCGCAACGCCTTTCGCGAGGAGATGACCAAGAGCTACGTGCGCTTCTCCATCTCCCGGGGCTTCTCGCGGGAGTACGTGCTGTGGCGGCACGCCTCGCGGCCCGTGCTCTGCACGCTGATCGCCGCGGTCATCGCCAACTTCGCCTGGGTGTTCGGCGGCAGCACGGTGCTGGAGTTCGCCTTCACCATCCCCGGCGTCAGCTACTTCCTGGTGGACAGCATGAAGTCCAGCGACTACACGGTGCTCCAGACCTACCTGCTGGTCATCGTCATATGGATGTTCCTGGTACACCTGGCGCTGAACCTGGCGCTGTACGCGCTGGATGTCAGGAGGCGCGCATGAAGAAGAAACAATGGGCGGGGCTCATATGCCTGGCGGCGTTCATACTGTTCCTGCTGCTGTCGCCCCGGCAGAACATCATGACCACGGACGTGCGCAACATGTACGGCCCCAGCACCGCCGAGCACTGGCTGGGCACGGACAACATCGGGCGGGACGTGTATTCGCTGCTGGTGGAGGGCGGGCTGCGCACCATGGAGGTGGTGTTCCTGTCCGCGGCCATATCGTTCGTCTTCGGCACGGCCCTGGGCATGATCGCCGCGTTCTGGGGCGGCGTGCTGCGCAGCGTCATACAGTTCATGGCCGACTTCACGCTGATCGTGCCGTCGTTCATCATGGCGATGGTGTTCTCGGCGCTGTTCGGCTTCAAGCCCATCGTGGCCGGCGTGGTGTTCGGCATCGGCAACATGGGCGAGTACGTGAACCAGGCGTTCAACCTGGCCTATGTGCTCAAAAAGCAGGAGTTCATCGACGCCGAGCGCGTCATCGGCCTGGGCAAGGCGCGGATCATACTGTTCCATGTGCTGCCGAACATCTGCGGCCAGCTCTTCGTGTTCCTGGGCAACAAGGCCGCCAACGTGGTCATACAGTACTCGGGGCTGGCGTTCATCGGCCTGGGCACGGACATCACCCAGCCGGACTGGGGCACGCTCTTATACCAATACCGCACCTACATGATCAGCCATCCCACGCTGGTCATCTATCCCGCCGCTGCCATCACGCTCCTGACGGTGTTCTTCCACGTGATGTTCGACAGCGGCAGCCTGCGGGGAGAGAAGGTGACCCTCTATGACTGAACCGCTCCTGATTGTCAAAAACCTGTGCCTCGACATCCGAAAGGACGGCCGCGCCATCCCCATCCTGCGGGACGTGGGGTTCGAGCTCAAACCCGGCGAGCGCAAGGGCATCGCGGGCGAGTCCGGCGCGGGCAAGAGCATGACCATGCACTGCCTGACGGCGCTCATCCCGCGAAACATCTGCGACATCCGCGGGGAGATCCTGTTCCGCGACGGCGACGGGCGCTACACCGACGCGCTCAAGCTGCCCTGGCCCGAGCGCCAGCGCTTCTGCGCCGGGAAGATCAGCCTCATCTTACAGGACTCCATCAACGCGCTCAACCCCTTCATCCGCATCGAGACCCAGTGGGCGGAGACCGCGCGGCTGCACCGACCGGACATGGACAAGGCCAAGGTCCGGGAGCACCTCTTGCGGACCATGGACGCCTTCGGCATCCCCGGCGGCGTGGAGACGCTGCGCAAGTACCCGCACCAGCTCTCCGGCGGCATGCGGCAGCGCATCGCCATCGGCATGGCGCTGGAATCGGACGCGCCGATCCTGATCGCCGACGAGCCGACCACGTCGCTGGACACCATCAACCAGCGCAAGGTGGTGGAATTCATCGAGGCGCTCTGCGCGGCGCGGGGGCTGTCGATGCTCTACATCACCCACAACCTGGGCATCGTCCAGGCCATATGCGATTCGGCCATCGTCATGAAGGACGGGCGCATCGTGGAGCAGGGCGCGACGCGGGACCTGTTCGCGTCCCCCGCCGACCCCTACACCCGGCAGCTCATCGAGGGCACGCGCGGCCTGCGCAGATAGGAGGGAACGTCGATGGACGCGATACTGTCCTTTCAAAACGTCACGAAGCGCTTTCCCAGCGCCCAGGGCAGGGGCCTGTTCACCGCCGTGGAGGACGCCAGCTTCGACATGTTCCCCGGCGAGATACTGGGCTTGCTGGGCGAATCGGGCTGCGGCAAGTCCACGCTGGCGCGGATGCTGCTGAAGCTCATCCCCGTTTCCGAAGGCAGGATACTTTATAAAAACCAGGATGTCACGCGCATGGACGAGCGCGCCTTCCATCCCCTGCGCCGGGAGATCCAGATGGTGTTCCAGAACCCCTTCAACTGCCTGGACCCCCGGGTCACCATCCGGCGGCTGCTGATGGAGCCGTTGAAGGTGTGGAATATCGGCGACAGCGCCGCCGACCGCTTGAAGCGCATCGAAGCCCTGTGCGACGAGTGCGGCCTGCCTGTCGCCAGCCTCGACAAGCGCCCGGGCGAGTTCTCCGGCGGCCAGCTCCAGCGCATCGCCATCATTCGCGCCCTGCTGACGGAGCCGAAGCTGCTGGTAGCGGACGAGATCGTGTCCGCGCTGGACGTGTCCGTGCAGAGCCAGATCTTACAGCTCCTCCTGGACATGCGCCGCCGCCACGGGCTGACCATACTGTTCATCACCCACGACCTGGCCGTCATCGAGCGCATGGCCGACCGGGTCATGGTCATGCGCCACGGCCACATCCGGCAGGTCGGGCCCTGCGACGCCATCCTCCGTTCCCCCACCGACGACTACGTGACCGAACTCAAGCGCGCGGGGTTCTGGATGCTGTGAGCCCCGCGGCCCGTCCCCGTCGTCGAAAGGGTCGGCACCGAGGAAGCAATCTAATTTAGACATCGCCCGGTACCCACCATAGAGCGCCGCCGCGAAGGCGAGCGCCAGCAGCAGGTCTGTCATGCGGAAGCCCCCCTTCGCGCGTCAGAACCGCAGGAACTTCTGCACGTCCCTGTCCCCGCCCAGGAGGATGACGCGCTCGTCCCGGCTGAACTGGTGCGACGGTCCCGGCATGGGCACCACCTGGCCGTGCTTGCGGATGGCCAGGATGTTCAGGCGGTAGCGCTGCCGCACGGCCAGGTCCACCACGGTGTGGCCGATCCAGCTCTCGGGGATCTCCGTCTCGTAGATGGCGTGGTCCGGCGACAGGCGGATGTAGTCGAAGATGTGGTCGCCGCTGTACCGCACGGCGGCCCAGGTCGCGAGCTGCTTCTCCGGGTAGATGACCTCGTCCGCGCCGCAGGCCAGCAGGAACTGGGCGTGGGCGTCCCGGGCCACCCGCACCAGCACGAAGGGCGCGCCGCGCTTTTTGAGCAGCGCCGTGATCTCCAGCGACGCCTGCAGATCGTGGCCCATCGCCACGACGCACAGGTCGAACTCCTGCACCCCCAGCGCGTCGATCAGCGCCGGGTCGCTGGCGTCGCCGATCTCGGCGTTGGTCACGTAGGCCATGGCGTCCTGCACCCGACGCTCGTCCTTGTCCACGGCCAGCACCTGGTGGCGCAGATCGTGGAGCTTTTGCGCCATGTGGCGTCCGAACCGGCCCAGGCCGATCAACAACACGTTCTTCATGGGGCGTCCTCCCGTTTGCTCGTATGGTGACCATTGTACCAGCTATCCCATGAGTGCGCCATTAATTATTCCATTCACGGCGTTAAGACGGCATAAAGCCCATCGGGTCTTTATGCCGTCTTAATGCTGTGGCATATTTTTTATGTTCACATTTACGGGATATGTGGTATAATAGGCAAATCACGGGAAGGGAGGCGGCGCGGGTGCCGGAGCAGGAGCGGATACTGGTGTGCGTCTCGGCGTCGCCCACCAACGCGGACGTCATACGCAGGGCGGCGGCGCTGTCGGACGCCATGGGCGCGGAGCTGATCGCCGTCAACGTGGAGGCCGCGGCGCTGCGGGACGAGGCCCAGGCCCAGGCGGTGCACGACCATCTGAGCCTCGCCGAGAAGCACGGGGCGATGCTGACCACCATCTACGGCAACGACCCCGCCACGGCCATCGCCGAATACGCCCGGGTCAGCGGCATCACCAAGATCGTGCTGGGCAAGAGCCCCGGGCGGCGCACGAGGGACACCTTGATGGCGCGGCTCAACGCGCTGGCCCCGAACCTGGAGATCGTCATCATCCCCAACCGCCTGACCGCCAACGCGAACCCGTCGCGGCTGCTGCGGTTCCTGGGCGGGGAGCGCTTCTCCCCGGGCGACCTGGCCAGGACCGCGCTGATCCTCGCCGCCTGTACCGGCATGGGCTTTCTGTTCTCCGCCGTGGGGCTGGCCATCACCAACGTGATGCTCATCTACATCCTGGGCGTCATGGGCGTAGCGCTGACGACCACGGGCTACGGTTACAGCCTGCTGTCGTCGTTCCTGTCAGTGGTGGTGTTCAACTTCTTCTTCACCGAGCCGTACTACTCCCTGCGCTCCAGCCCGGACTATTTCGCCACCTTCGCGGTGATGTTCACGGCGGCGCTGCTGTCCAGCTCCCTCACCAGCCGCATCAAGGCCCAGACCATCCAGACGGCGAACAAGGCGTACCAGACCGAGGTGCTGCTGTCCACCAGCCAGCTTTTGCAAAAGGCCGAGGACAAGCGGGCCATCTTGGAGGTGGCCCAGCGGCAGTTGGGCAGGCTGCTGGAGCACAGCGTGCTGTGCTACGACTGCGCGGAGGACGGGCTTGCCGATCAACCGGCGCTGCTTGCGATCGAGGGGGACGACGGCTTTTCGGACATCGACCTGGGCCGGGAGCGCCCCGCCGCGGAGTGGGCCTGGGCCAACGCCAAGCACGCGGGCCGCGCCACCCGCAGGTTCCCGGACGCCCGCTGCCTGTACATGGCCGTGCGCAGCGAGGGCGTGGTGTGGGCGGTGGTCGGCATCCGCGCCGACAACGCGCCGCCCATCGACGAGTACCGCAAGAACCTGATGATCTCCATACTGGACGAGTGCGCGATGGCCGTGGAGAAGGACCACATGACCCGGGAGAAGCAGCGCATGGAGGAGAGCGCCCGCCAGGAGGCGCTAAGGGCGAACCTGCTGCGCTCCATCTCCCACGACCTGCGCACGCCGCTGACCAGCATCTCCGGCAACGCCGCATTATTGATGGAGGACCGGGGCCAGCTGGACGACGCCCGGCGCGGGGCGCTCTGCGCCTCCATCTACGACGATTCGAGCTGGCTGAACGGGCTGGTGGAAAACCTGCTGACCCTCACCCGCACGGAGAACGGCACGATGAAGCTGAATCTACAGGACGAGCTGGTGGCGGACGCCGTCGAGGAGGCGCTGCGCCACGCGGACCGGGGCGCGTCGGTGCGGCAGATTCAAACGAGGATAGAGGACGACCTGCTGATGGCGCGAATGGACGCGGCGCTGATCGTGCAGGTGCTGATGAACCTCGTCAACAACGCAATAAAATACGCCCCGGAGGGCGCGAACATCGTCATCGGCGCGAAGCGGGACGGGAACGCGGCGCTCATATGGGTGGAGGACGACGGCCCGGGCATCCCCGAGGGCGCGGAGGACAGGATATTCGACATGTTCTACACCGGCGTGAAGCGCTCCCCTGACAGCCGCCGGGGCATCGGCCTGGGGCTGGCGCTGTGCAAGTCCATCGTGCAGGCCCACGGCGGGCAGATCGGCGTTAAAAATATTGCGCCCCACGGGGCGCGGTTCTGGTTCACACTACCGATAGTCGAGGTGAAATAACATGGGCAACAGACCCCTGATACTGGTCGTGGAGGACGACGCGGCGGTGCGCAACCTGATGGCGGTGACGCTGGACACCCAGGGCTACCGCTACCGCCTGGCGGCCAACGGGGCCGAGGCGCTGATCGAGGCGTCCACCCACCAGCCGGACGTGATGCTGCTGGACCTGGGCCTGCCGGACATGGAGGGCGTGGACATCATCAAAAAGGCGCGGACCTGGACGGCCATGCCCATCATCGTCATCTCCGCCCGCAGCGAGGACGCCGACAAGGTGGAGGCGCTGGACGCCGGGGCGGACGACTACCTGACCAAGCCCTTCTCCGTGGACGAGCTGCTGGCGCGGCTGCGGGTGGCGCTCAGGCGGCTGAACGCGGAGGGCGCGTCGGGCCAGAGCGCGATCTATGAGAATGGCAGCCTGTCCATCGACTACGCGGCGGGGTGCGCCTGCCTCCATGGAGAGGAGATCCACCTGACGCCCATCGAGTACCGGCTGCTGTGCCTGCTGGCGAAGAACACGGGCAAGGTGCTGACCCACAACTACATCTTGAAGGAGATCTGGGGCAGCTACACCGCCTCGGACGTGGGGTCGCTGCGGGTGTTCATGGCGACGCTTCGCAAGAAGCTGCAATCGGGCGACGCCGCCCAGCCCTACATCCAGACCCACATCGGCATCGGCTACCGCATGCTCCGGCAGGACAGGCCCATGGAGGACGCGCCGTGAAGCGCGAGGCGCGGCCCGAGGCGCTGCTGGCGCTGGGCTTCCTGGCGGTGATACTGACGGGCACGGCGTTATTGGAGCTGCCCATCTCCGTGAAGGACGGCCACAGGCTTGATCTGTTCGACAGCCTGTTCACGGCCACCTCGGCGGTGTGCGTCACGGGATTGGTCGCCGTGGACACCGCGACCACCTTCTCCCCGTTCGGGCAGGCCGTGCTGTTGATACTCATCCAGGTGGGCGGGCTGGGCTTTATGGTGTTTGCCACGATGCTGATGGGCCTGTTGGGCCGCAAGCTGTCCATCCGGGGACGGCTCCTGATCCGGGAATCCATGAATGGCGTCACGCTGTCCGGGCTGGGACGGCTGGCGGGACTGTACCTCATGCTGGCGCTGGGCATCGAGCTGACCGGGGCGCTGGTTTTATCGCTGCGCTTCGTCCCTTTGTACGGTATGCGGCGCGGGCTGTGGTTCGCAGTATTCCACGCCGTCAGCGCCTTCTGCAACGCGGGCTTCGACCTGTTCGGGCGCTTCCAGAGCCTCACCGCCTTTTCCGGCGACCCGCTGGTGCTGCTGACCGTGGCGCTGCTGATCGTGCTGGGCGGGCTGGGCTTCACGGTGATCCTGGAGGTCCTGCGCGACCGGGAGGGCTGGAAGGGCCTGTCGCTGCACACCCGCGTGGTGCTGGTGGCCACGGCGGGCCTGCTCACCCTGGGCACGCTGTTCTTCCTGCTGGCCGAGCGGCGCATGGACGCGCTGAACGCCTTCTTCCAGTCCGTCACCCTGCGCACGGCGGGCTTCAACTCCGTCGATCTCGCGGGGATGAAGGACGGCTCCAAGCTGTTCGGCAGCCTCTTGATGATGGTCGGCGCGTCCCCGGCCTCCACCGGCGGCGGCGTCAAGACCACCACGGTGGCGGCGCTGGCGCTGCTGCTGGTGAGCGTCATCCGGGGCGACAGCGAGGTCAACGTCGCCCGGCGCAGGCTCTCCGGCGACACGGTGCGGCGGGCGCTGGCGGTGGCGGCGCTGTTCATATCCATGCTGCTCATGGGCACGCTGGCCATCTCGCTGATCGAGGACGGGCGCTTCCCCTTGGCTGACGTGCTCTTCGAGTGCGCCAGCGCCATGGGCACCGTGGGCGTCTCCGCCATCGGCACGCCCAACCTGACCGCCTCGAGCCGCGCCGTGCTGCTGCCGATGATGTTCCTCGGCCGCGTCGGCCCGCTGACCCTCGCCGCCGCCGTCGCCCGCAGGCAGGGTAGAGCCAAAATCCTGTCGAAATACCCCGAGGAGAAGCTCATGATCGGATAAACCGCCGGCGTCGATATAAAAAGAGGCCGGCCAAGGTGTCCCGAAGGACATCCTGGTCGGCCTCGATCCATCTTTGCCGCATCGCGGCACATCCGGGCCCGCCTCGTGTTCGCGTCAGTCGATGGGCTTCATCGTGGGGAATTGAACTTTAGGCTCCGGAATTGCTCGTAAAAATGAAGCCAAAGCCTGTCAGTCGTCCTCGTTCAGGTAGTCTTCCAGCGACTTCACGGCACGGGTCTTCATGTCCTTCGTGACCTCGGCGTAGATCTCCAGGGTGACGCGAAGATCTGCATGGCTCAGGATCTCGGAGATCGTTTTCTCGTCTACCCCGGCAGCGCAGAGGTTGGTGCAGAAGGTGTGTCTCAGCGTGTGGCAGGAGAACCGTGGGAGCAAAGGCCGATTCTTCGCCATAGCCTCTGCGTTGCAGTCACGGATGATCCTTTCACGTAGCGCCTTATTCAGGGTTCCTTGGTGCTGCACGTCGCCAAAGCGGTTCGTGAAGATGAAATCGTTGAAGCCGTCGACTTCCATGCGGCAGGGAGTCTTTTGTGCATAGTGCTTCTGGATGCCAAACGCAGTCACGACACCTGCGGACATGGGGATTGTGCGGATACCAGCGCGCTGTACCTCATCGTCGTTCCCTCGCCGGTACGGTCGGGGTAATCAACCATAGTGTGGCTCACAGTGATGGTTCTGTTCTCGAAATCCACATCAGACCACTGTAAGACACATAGCTCACCGACTCGTAGACCGGTGTGGAGAAGAACGCAAAACGGAGCATACCAACGGGCGTACTCTTCAGACGTTCGGAGGTACTCTGTAAACCTTATCTGCTCCTTGTGCGTCAGAGCCCGCTTTTCAGGGATCAAGCCCGCGTTTTCGTATTCCCGCTTCAGCTCCTTCAGGGCTCCATGCGCCGGGTTGTAGCGTATGTAATCGTCATTGACAGCCAGGTCGATGATCTGATGGAGGAAGTTGTGGACGACTTCCAGCGTGTTGATCGCCAGCTTTCCGTCGTCTACAAGCGAGTTGTAGAAAGTCCGCACATCCGTGCGCTTCAGCGTCTTGATCTGCTTCTTGCCAAAACCAGGGACGACGAAGCGGTCGTACATCCTGGCGATCGGCTTGATGCTCTCGCCCCAGGCTTCCAATTCCCCGCGGCTGCATTCGAAAGTGCTGACGTTGTCCAGGCGCTGCTGGATGATGGACATCCTCACCGTTTCAATCGAATAGATGTATCCGTACTCATGCAGCGCCCCGAGTGCATACAGCATCATTTGGCTGTTATGATCGCAATCCACGAAAACGCCCTTCCCCGTCTTGAAGTCGCAGATGTGAAGCAGCCCTTTACCATCGGCCCCGCTGCCGATTACGATCATGTCAGCCGTCCCGAACCCGGATGGTGCAATATGGCTGTAATCCACGCGCTTTTCCACCAGCACCAGCGGCTCACATCCGTTTCGCTTCATCTCTTCGATGATGGTGATGACGAATTCAGCGTAAACATCGGTAATCTGATCGATCTCCTCCGTATAGAACTTCTCGCTCTGTGGCCGTTTTACCCGTTCATGCAGGTACTTTCGCACCTTGTACTCGCAGACCTCGTGGGCGAACGTGCCCTCGGCGGCAAACACCGAGCTTTCATTTGGAAATCCCTCCTCCAGTCGCACTGACGGCGTGCAGTGCAGCCATCGTTTGGAACTCGACGCACCGAGAAGCGCGTGTTCCTCGGGCATAGGCATCCCCCCTTATCCCTGATTTTGTTCCGGTCATGATGCTACAGCTGGGCGAGGTCCGTCGGGAACGCCTCAAAGGTATCGGGCTTCAGTTCCGTCACCCGCTGTGCTCCGTGCGCGTTGACCAGCGCGCGGACCTTGTCGTTGATGCCGGGATTCGCTTTGACCTTCTGAACGACAACTCTCGCCACATCGTCCACCGTGACGCTTGATGTCGCCGCGTCTTTCTGTGCCGGCTTCTCCGCTACTGCCGGAGCAGATATATCTGCTCCCAGCGGTGCATTATGAGCATCATGAGCAGTATCAGCAGCCACATCAGCGCCAGGATCCAGGGCTCCACCGGCTTCTTCGGTGCCACTGTTCGTTCCCTCCTTTTTCTCCTGCGTCGGCTGGCTGTCACCCGCCCCCGATTCCTGGGCAAAGCCCGCAGTGATCTTCTTTGCAGTCCCGGCATCCAGAGCGCTCAGCATATCGATCACGCCCGCAAACACGGTAGCTATACCGTCCACCAGCTTGCTTATGCTGACGGTGATGCCGCCCTGGTCATTCACATCCTTCTGATCATTCTTGATGTCCTTCACTGTCAATCCCCTCCGTTCTTACGTCGAACATGGTATAGTATCGTATTGTTCTTACCTTCAGTCTCCCGCGTTCCGTTCGATTGCCTTACCAGGCCACTTCACGGAACTCAATGCCCGGATGGAAGATCGCGTCCAGCAGCCGTTCCTCCGGCGTGCGCCTCCGGACGAAATATGCCACCGGGATCCCCAGCTCCTCGGCCCTTGCGATTTCCCTCTTCATACCCTCGCTGATCCTGCGTCCGATGACCCAGAGCTCGTCGCACTGTTCCAGCCAGGTCAACCCCATGCGAATTCCCGTCTCCCGCTCATCCGGAGATGAGTCCAGCAGGAATCGCGGGAAGTACAGGTGCGGGCAGTAGGAAATGAACCCCAGCGCGGTCGCCAGCCGGCAGGCCTCCTTCGCAATCGCTATATTCTTCTGATAGTTCTCCTCCGCTGCTTCCGGCGTGGCTGCGATGCCACGAAACGGGCTGCAAATGAATACCTTCTTCGGCTTCTCCATGTCCTTCATGTGATAAACCCTCCTTTTTCTCGGCCCTCGGGCCGCTTCGTCGTTATGTTCATGCCATCGTGACTACCCCACCGAAGCGGTGCAGTCCATCCGCCGCCGATTCACCGTTGCGAATCATGTTCCTGACCGCTAAATACGGCGTCGTATCCTCGACATTGCAGTAATCGCGGAGATTCAACATCTCCTCGCGGCTCGTTCGCTCGTTCTTGATTCGCCGCTCTTCGCGCTGCCTGTCACGTTTTTTCATTTTCAATCTCCCCTTTGCATATTGCCTCCTTGCGCTCCTCCGTTTTCCTGGCGCCCTCAACTGGGCAAAGCTATCCCGTCCTGGTTACGACGACATCCGAAACTTAATCGGGAAACGAAGAGGAGCGCTGTCCTTCAGATGTGCAGTTTTCAAGGTACTCCTGGGATTGTCGATCCTTGTCGCTTGTGTTGCTGGGTGCCAGGTCCTCGACCCGGCATCCCTGTGGAGGTCCCGGTGTTCGGCCAGTGTCCCTGCCGGGCTCCGGCCCTCGCCGGTTTTCGACCCCCTTCACTAATCCAGATTTTTGGGCCCCGATGTTCTACGTTTTTACTCGCCCCCGCAGATTTTTTTCTGCGCCTTCTTCAATGCCCGCTCCAGGTTGGTGTGCGCGGTTCCCTTGGAGATGTTCATCCGCTCGCCAATCTCCTCGTAGGTGAGCTGCTCCACATAGCGGAGCATGATGATCTCCCGCTGCCTCGGCTTGAGCGCTTCCAGCCCGCACCCTAGCTTTCGGATCATCTCGCGCCTACGGGCGGCTTCCTCTTTTTCCTTTTCCTGAACCACATCCTCGGGCATGACGCTGAAGGCAATGTTATCCTCGGATGCAGGGGCATCCAGGGAGATCTCCGACCGGTAGTTCTCCCGGCTCTCGCTGTTGTGAGCGAGCCGGGCAGCCCCCGCAGCTTCCAGAATCATCTCCCAGGGATAAGGTTCAAAATTGGGAGCCTCATCTCCGCCGCAAGCGCTTCCATTATTGTTGTAGGTTTCCGGACGCTCGCAGCGGTCCACACCGTAGACCGTCTGGCGCCCGCATTCTTCAAACACGAAGAAGCCGTTGTCGTAAATCTCAATGCTGCCGCTGCCCGTCTCCCTGCGGAGGAGGGGCGTCGCCTGGCGGTGAAGCTGATTGATGCCGGGAACGCGGATCAGCCCGGTGGTCGGGAGAGCCTTCTTTAGTTCCCCGTAGGTGGTGATCGCGCTGAGGTCGATGGTATCGGTGGAAGGATTCGCGGCTGCGTTGATGTTGCTGTTCATTTCTGCGCCCTTTCCCCGGACGCATCGGCAGCGGCGTGTTCAAACCTGTCTCGGACCCAGTCCCATCTCCCTCAGCGGACTATCAAAAAAGCCGAACGCACACGGAAGAGGGGTGTCCTACGACCTTCCCCGGTCGGCACTCGCGTCGGTTGCGCAAGTTGCCTTCCTGGGTTGATCGTCTGAACATCCGCGCCGTATGCATCCGGCAGTAGATATTGTTTATGTAGGAATCCGTCCCAGTGGCGCCGGGTTCGCTGATCCGGGCATTGAAGCCTCCCGAATCATCAGGCTTGTGTTGACCGCCTCCCTCAGTCTGATATAATTGTAGCGTCATTTCGGGAACATGACGCGCCATCTATTGCAACTCAGGCCCGGATTGGTTGCATAACTTGCAACCTTTGCCGATATCTCAGCGCTTTTCTGCGACGGCTGGTCATTGAGTTGTTTAAATGGAGACTTGTTAACCATGTCTCTTCCGCTCTTTCGATAAGCTACAAAAAAAGCAAAAGCCCGAGCACGTCGGGTCAGCTCATAGCTCCGCATGCCGCGTTCTGAATCAGAACCGGCTGTGAATATGAGCAACCCGCCCTATACGTACTCGGGCCTTTGCCTGGTCAGCTTGGGTTCAACCCGGCTGACGGGATTATAATACAGCAAGATCTCCATTCCGTCCACACAAGAAACCTGTGGGCGCGTTTTGCTCCATTTGCCCCTGACTTCCTCCCTGGATGACACTATTACGCCGGCCTGAGGCTCCGTTCACATGTTTCCTCCTGGGAATCTCCCCGGATGCTCCTGTTTCCAAAAGCCTATCATGCCTCTTGCCCACAATAAAAGTGTGGATTTTGGCATGTTAAGAATAAAAGTAATCAGGTACAAAAATGCCAATCACCTCGATATTGAGATAATCGGCAAAACAATGGTAATGGCGCGCAGTTGGATGGGGACGGCATGGATCAGTCACGGCTTCAGCGTTTCCAGGCCGCACGAAGTTAGGTATCGGTCGGCCTTTTCGATGCCCTCCGACCACAAGATATGGAGGATGTGTTCGATCGCCTGATGACGCCTGTCGTACTCACTGAGTTTAATTCCGGCTCTCTCCAGCAGCATGTAGCTGATCCAATCGGGCAGTCTCCACAGGAGACAGGCTCGCACAATAAAGTCCAGAGTAATCTGCGTTTTCCCATTCAGGCGATTGCTTAGGGTGTTGACATGGATTCCCAACTCGTCCGCTGTCCTTTCCCTGGTGTACCCGTTCGCTTTCATGACCTGGTCAAACGCCTTTACGAAGCTGCGAGGGAAGCGCGCTTTGTATTCAATCTTCGCATCGATCTCGTCCATCTGCTCCGCGCGCATGATGTCTTCGATGAATTCCTGAGTACGGGCAATGTAATCGGGATCATAGTACATCCTGCCGAATACGTACCTGCCAACCATCTGCTGGACATAAACGCGGATGAAGCGCAAGCAGCATTCATCAACATGGGCGCGCGCCCAGTCGGTCAAAACGAGATCCACGCCGTGCCTTTCCACAAAGCGCGGGTCGTTTCGGACAGCGTGTCCGTCCGCGTACACATAGCGCCCGGAATCCAGGAGCTTTTTCAGTTTCTCATTCTTATCGGCAAGGCCCTGTAGGGCTCCCGGCCAGATAACGAACGTCAATACCTCGACCGCCAGAGAGTCCCTCGCAAAGGCAAACGGCTGGATCATGTGATCCCTGACATAGTTCAGTGCGCCTTTCGCCTCGTAGTGTCCCAGCTGGATCATCCTGGCGCGGACTCTGAAATGGGGCATCTGGAGCAATTCCGCAATCCTCAGCCCTGCTGCCTCATACTGTTCACCGGCGTTACGATATTTCGTAACCCTGGCGCACTCCTGCCTGATCAGTTGCTCGGTGTGGGTCGCGGGCATGATCAGCGCGTATGCGCCTCGATCCGCCTGCTTCTCCATGAAGTGGATAGGGTCGTGGAGTTCATGCCCTTCCTCTACGATGACCTCCCGCGTCTTTATGTTCCTCGGGTCGCTATTGACCAGCTCCTGCAGCCGGAAGAACAGATAATGCTCGTAAAAGTGAACGCACTCATGGGCGATCGCAAACACGCCGGTCCGCTCATTCAGCAGGTTGGTGTTCACAACGATGGTGTTGGCCGGAACGCTAATCATTCTGGGGCTTCTGGTCTTTCGATATTCACCGGACAGCCTGTCGCGCCTGTCCTCGCCAACCATCAGGTCGCCTTCTTTGAAGAAAAGGATGCTGCCAACGCCCCTGTGGTTATAGACTTCTTCATATATAACATTCAACCCCATACGGCGAGCGAGTTCGACAAGATCACGCTTGCTCGGATCCGTCAGGGCTTCAGGCATGTATTTTCTGAGAATGGTTTCCCCGATGGAATCTATCATCTTACTGTTGTAATACGCGATCAGGAACGGACTCAGACGAACGCACCCATCGTTCCCATGATCTACGGAATCGGTGATTTCCTCCACACTGAATCTGACTTCAGTTTCAAAGCTGATGATGCATATAAGAACGCCCTGCCAAATCCTGACGCCCGTCTTGCTCCGCAATTTCAGCTCCACCTTCACATCCGCATAAATGTTCTTGCGATCGATTTTCCAGAAGGAAACGCCGCCCATGGGGAATCGGCAAACCTGGCGGTTGATGACCCCGTCCAGGATTTTGAACCCAACTACGCCGGAAAGGGTGCCGTTTCGGAGGGCGCGATTGAGATGCGAATACATGGCCAGTCTGTAATGGTCAAAGAGATGCTTTGTCATGGTGTTGCCATCTGCCATCACAGTTGCCTTGCATCCGCCTGGCGACGGCAAAAGATCCGTTGAGCAATCCAGTTCCTGCGGCTCACTCTCCCGCTGCATCAGCTCCATAAGAGCGCCTTCCTGACGCATCGCCTTTCGCGTGGTTCCTTCCAGCGGATCCACCGCCCTGTACAGCTCGCTGTTTTCCACTTTACGTCCTCCTTTCGGGCTTTCAACCCTGTGGTTCATACTGGCGCGTTGCACCTCGATTGGTTGCTTTGTCTGATTAAATGGTTTCCAGGTCATTTAGCTTCAGCGAATGTGTTTCTCTCTTCCCTGTCGCTTCAGCTCAACGTCACGAGCTCATTTTACACCATAGTAAATGGCGTGTCAATATACTATCCGGTTGTTATTACCATTTTTGGCAAATATTACAATTTATTCTGCTAACTTGTTTCTCTTTTGTAATATATTTGCTTCCTTGATACGCCCCTGTTGACAGGGAGAACAAATCACGGTATAATGTGTTTACCATTATAAATGGTTTGTCGTAGAATGCTCTATTATGTTCCACGAAAAAGCAAGCCCCTGCGTTCCTACGCTGCCCGGTTTGTGAGAAGGAGGTCTCACCATGAAAGAGCGCAAGACAAGAGGATATCGCAGCATGGTCGGCCTTGAAAAGCTGTCCAAGGATGAAATCAAGGCTCGCAACCTCGAAACCTACGGATCCAAGATAAAGAGCTATCGAATTAAAGCCGGGCTCGAACCGGCACAGCTCGCGGAGATTCTTGGGATTTCCGAAAGCTCCGTGCGAAACTGGGAGTGCGGCCTGACCCGGCCCGATCCGGAATACCTCTACCGCATGTTCTCGATCCTCAACGTGGAACCGAATGAATTCTTCGGGTTCACGGGAATTGGTACGCTGCTCACTACGAACGAGCGACAGATCGTAGATCAGTATAGAACGCTTGACGATGCCGGGAAGGATGCAGTGGAAACGTTCGTCTCTGCCATGCACGAGAAGGCGCACATGCGTAAGCTGCGCGCCGCCTACGATAATATGAACAGCGTCAGCAGCTGGGGACGCGCCGCTGCAGCAGGCCAGGGCTGTGAGTGGCCCGAGCATCCGGAAGAGGAAGAAGTCATCCTATACGACAGCAGCGATGTCCGCCGCGCTGATGAAATCATCACCATCAGCGGAAGCAGCATGGAGCCTCAGTATTCCGATGGCGATCTCGTTCTGGTGCAGCACACCGAGGACATCCGGATCGGAGACATCGGCATCTATTATGTTTATGGCTACGGCGCAGTGATCAAGCAGGTCGCCCATGACCGCCTCCATTCCCTTAATCCCGAATATGACGATGTTTTCCCCTATGAAGAAGGCGCAATCCCAATCGGGCGCGTCATCGGGAAAGTAACCAGGGATATGATTCCCAGCGTCGAAGAACAGATGCTGTTTGAGGAGGCATTGCCCATATTTGATAAGTAAGCTCCCCCCACAGCACAGAGTGTTTTCTCGCAGTATAAAGATGTGGAAGGGACGGCAGCAACAGGAGCGTGACTGTCATGAAACCACAACGGGTTTACGTCAAGGTCAACTCCGATTTCGATTCGACCGGCGCAGTGACTCCCAGAGCCATCACATGGCAGGATGGCCGCGTGTTCAAGATAGACGCTGTCAAGGACTTTCGCCCGGCATCATGCATGGGACGCGGGCATGCCGGAGACTGCTACACGGTTATGATTCACGGAGAAGAGAGATTTCTATTCTTTCAACGCACAGATAAAGCGTTTGCGTCGCGCCTCGGCCGCTGGTGGGTGGAAACGGCGGAACAGGTGGCAAGCGATTAGAGTACAAGTACTATAAAAGCGACATGTTGCCGGGAATCCTGAAGCAAAGGAGGTGGACAGGATGCGTCAGTACGTCGCCATAGACCTGAAATCCTACTACGCCTCTGTAGAGCTGGCTGACCGGAAGTATGATCCCTTGTCCACCAACCTGGTTGTCGCAGATGCCAGCAGAACCGAGAAGACCATCTGCCTTGCCGTCTCTCCCAGCCTCAAAGCCTACGGAATCTCCGGCCGTGCCAGACTTTTTGAAGTCGTCCAGCGCGTTAAGGAAATCAACCAAGAGCGCCTGGCCACCGCCATCAAGGGCGGTTACCTCCGGCGTGGCGACGATGGGAAGTACCACTTCTCCGGCTCGTCCTTTGATGCCGCAGCGCTGGCTGCCGACCCGTCGTTGGAGCTTGCGTACATCATAGCCCCTCCTCGAATGCGACTGTACGAGGAAATCAGCACAAAGATCAACTCCATATACATGAAGTATATCAGCTCAGAGGACATCGTCGTTTACAGCATCGACGAATGTTTCCTGGACGTTACCGGTTATCTGAATACATACAACATGACAGCCCATGAGCTGGCCATGACAATGATCCGGGAGGTGCTGTATACAACGGGCATCACGGCTACGGCAGGGATCGGTACCAACCTATACCTGGCAAAAGTCGCCATGGATATCGTCGCCAAGCATGTGCCCGCAGATAAAGACGGGGTAAGAATCGCGGAACTGAACGAGATATCATATCGCGAGCTTTTGTGGTGCCACCGTCCCCTCACTGATTTTTGGCGGATTGGCCCAGGCATTGCAAGACGCCTGCAGGGCCTCGGCTGCAACACGATGGGTGACGTCGCACGCCTCAGCGAAAAGAATGAAGGCGCGCTCTATGACGCTCTGGGCATCAATGCAGAGCTCGTCATCGATCATGCCTGGGGCTGGGAGCCTACGGATATTGCAACAATCAAGAGCTATAAACCGCAAACCAATTCTCTGGGCGCCGGTCAGGTGCTCATGGAGCCCTACACCTGGGAGAAAGCCAGACTGATAACCAAAGAGATGACCGAGCTGCTGGTGCTGGATTTGGTGCGCAAGCGTATGGTCACGAAGAAAATCGAGCTGACCATAGGCTATGACAGGACTTCCATCGAATATGAATATAAGGGACCGACAGTAAATGAGTCCACTTTCTGCATTTCGGGCAGTAAGAAGCGGTATCGCGGGGCGGTCGGTCTTGACCATTACGGACGCCCATGCCCCAAACACGCACACGGAACCGGAAACCTGGAAAAGTGGACTTCTTCCACGCATCGCATCATGAAGGTCATGATGGAGCTATATGACAAAATCGTCGATCCCGAGCTGACAGTACGGCGCGTAAACGTCGTTGCTGTCAATCTGATCAGCGAGGATGAGATTCCCCAGGACGCACCTGAGCAGTTGAGCTTCTTCACAGACTATGAGGCACTGGAAAGGGAGCGGGAAGCAGAGAGAGCTGCCGATGAGAAGGAAAAGATGTTACAGAAGGCTGCGCTGCTTCTCCAGGGAAAATTCGGGAAGAATGCTCTGCTGAAAGGCATAAACCTTATGGACGGCGCCACCACCATCCAGCGAAATGGGCAGATCGGCGGACACAGGGCTGGCCCTACTTCTCCACCAAAGACAACGAAGCCGTACAAAAACCGGAGAAAAGGCGACGAGGACGGTGATCCCCAGTGACCAATGGCCTGAATGAAAACGAGCCAAACGGGCGGGATATTTACCCGGATATCATTGACCATCCGCACTGGCAGTCTCCCATACGGCATCATATGAGCCTTTACGACCGGGCGGCGCAGTTCGCCGCGTTTGACGCCCTCGCCGGGTACAGTGACATGATAGCCGAAGAACAGCGCCTGGTCGATAACAAGATTGAGTTGGGAGAGGATGAGCTACAGATCATCAACTCAAAGCTGGCGCTGATTGCAGACGCAATCGAAAGCCATCCTCGCGTTGCAATCACCTATTTTGTCCCCGATCCCTTCAAGGCAGGTGGGAGCTATGTGACCGCCACGGAGGATATTAAGAAGGTCGATCCCGTGGAAAGAAAACTGGTACTCATGCGCACCCAGGGGTATGGAAAGCTGAATGCGGAGATAAAGATTGACGATATCCTTGATATCCGAGGCGAGCTGGTTGATTTCGTGGACGAGGAATAAGAACAGGCCGGAGAGTTGTTACGCTCCCCGGTCTTCACTTATGCTGTTCCCTTTAGTCGCATTATGTCATTTAGTATTTCTGCATATTGGATTCTCTGTGCCGATGGCAATTTTCGAATTGCATCGACCGTTGTTTCAAAAACATCATATGGATCAATACTCGTTTGCACTCTTGTTATATCATTCTCGGAGCATCTCAACGCTTTGGCATAGTTCTCAATTGTGGAAAGATTGAGTCCTCCACCTTTCTCATTCCTAGAAACCGTACTCTTCGAAAGAAAGGCTTCATTTGCCAATTTCTGCTGAGTCCATCCTAAGTATTGTCTTCTGTTCTTTATGTTTAATCCTATCTGTTTCTCAAAATCAGATGGGGAAGGCAATCACTCCACCTCCCCACTGATAACTTACATCATTCGTAACTTTATCAGTGGGGGGAGTCGGAACTGTCATTAGCATCTTGTCAGACGAATTTGCATTCGCCCTCGATGCTGTGCTTATCCTGGCCCTCCATAATCCGTATAGTAAAATCTTAATGTTGCTTCTAATTCTGCGAATCAAGCGACGACACAGTTTTTTACTCTGTTGCTTTCTTAAGCGATACCAAAACCTAAGTAAATCAATAAAGTTCAGATGTTCTCTGCTCAGATTTTGAAAGAGGATTTGCTCGACATCCTGCTGTGATGCTTCTTGGAATCCCAGTGCATCCAGCATCTCATAGGCAGCTTTAAGTTCCGACTCAAACTCCGGTATCAACCCGGTCAATTCATCGGGGCATTCCATGCCGACAACGTCCTCAAGTCCGAATTCCAAACCTGTAGGGATTTCAAATTCAGGCCCAAAGCCCATGCCCGATGGAACAGTCAAATCAGCAGGATAACCTACTTCTTCCGGAAGATCGAAAGCCAGGTGACCCAACTCATCCAGTATGTCACCAGCTTGCTTCGCTTCCTTCAAGCTGCCGTACAACGCCTCTAACATTCTCTGAGTGTCGAAAGTGGAATAAGCGCCATCACGCTTCAAAAACTCTTCCACAGCTTCTACACTCCTCTCGAAGTCAGCAAGGTCGCTTATGTGCAGGAGCACCGTCTCTGTCCATCTTCCGTATGAGATTTATTATCAGCCGCTCCCCATGCATGATAATAGCGGAAGTACCTCCAAATTAAGGATATTATAGTTAATTTGTCGAGAAATGTCAATCTTTGTCTATTACTATATCATTACATATCTATTACATTATATTCAAAGCTATAAAGAGCCTCATAGGGTGGTGAATATCAGCGCCTCTCTGCGTCCAGACCGGTCCAAGGCACATATCTCGACCTTCTGATATCCATCTTATCTTTTTAGACTATCGACATAGAATTGAAATGGACTTTTCCCCCGTGAGTAGCTATACTGGTCAACGGGGATATCAAGGCCGCCAGACGGCGATCACAGTCGCTGTGAAGCGACCACAGCCACCAAACTGCAATCAGACCAATGAGGGAGGCGCCACTATGACCGAACAGGAGAAAGTAACCACACCAACTATAGACAGCGCAGGTACCGCCGCGATGCCGCCCATCGCCAACATGGATGAAACCGACTGGACGGCAATGCTCATGGAAATGCGGATACTGAGCGCGTGAGAATAACAGCGGGAGCTTCGGCTCCCGTTTTATACTTTGTTTTGGACATGTTGGACATCAAATTGGACAATGTTTTAGACAGCTAACTTCCTCAAAAACTGCGGTGGCACAGGGGTTTTCAGGCTCAATTGGACAATTGGACATCATTTTCCGGTTCCCGGTTCTTTCTTCACTATATACTTCACACCGCCGATCGTTTTCCTCCGCACACTCACACGGGTTTGTGCGCGTCCTACCGTCCTTGACTGTATACCAGCCTCGCCCATTAACGCATCGACCTCATCTGCCAATGCTCTGCCGTTCTTCATTTTGCTCTGTATGATCTGCACCGCCAGATCAATCTGATTCTCACTATCTTTATCCCTCGGATCGCACAAGTAGATTTTGTTTTCTTCATCCTGCCGGATCCCAACCGGTTCAAAACATGCCCCATCCAGGTTGCTCTTTATCACCCTGAGGGTCCGCTTGGTCGGGTTCTTCTTATCGACCTCTATCTTTATAATGTTCCGCATCGCGGCTGCTATGTCCCCCGACCCATATCCGCGATGAATGTCCTTGCTGCCTTCGTTCTTGTTCAGATGCCCGATCAGAAGAATCGTTACCTCCCTTCTCGCTGCGAACCGCATCATCATCGCTATGACCTTGCGCATCTCTCCCAGATTGCCGAGGTGAACGCCATCAGGCAGAAACGATTGATACGGGTCGATGATGATGAGGCCGGGATGGCACGCTTCGTATACCTCTTCCAGGCATTCCTCCGTCATCTCAAAATGGTTCTCTTTTTCATCGTTGTCAAAATATCGTTCCTCATCCCCGCCGAAGCGCAGAAATCGGGGCAGCGCCGTATCTTCCGATTCGTCCTCGGTCGAAACATAGAACACATTAATAGGGTCGGTGGATTCACAATCCATAAGCGCTCCGTCGATCAATGCCGGCGGCGCTTTCCCAACTGATACTACTCTCAATTAGAACAACAACACTCGATCCAAGCTCTGTTAGTGATGGACTTGACCATATCAGAGGTGAGCTGATTAATGGTCAGACACAGTCTATCCAGAACATGGTTTAGGGTTTTGAAAACTTCATTTCTGAA
>JAFUWR010000131.1 GCA_017471125.1 Clostridia bacterium
ATCAGCCGCCGGGGCAGGTACAGCAGCAGCGCCGTCACCAGTCCGGCGAAGGCCCCCAGGGTCAGGCCCGCGGTGGGGTTGTAGCCGATGGCCTCGGAGAAGCTGACGCCCTCGAAGAAGCCGCCCACGTAGGCCATGCCCAGTATGGCGCAGACGATCAGCACCAGGATGGGCAGCACCAGGTCGATCACGCGGCCCTTATGCTGCGCCTGTCCCGCCTCCTCCGCGACCTCGGCCTCCCGCTTCGCCGCGGCCAGCTCCGCCTTCTTCATCGGGCCGAAGTCCAGACCGGTGTAGCAGATGAACAGCACCATCAGGATCGTCAGCAGCGCGTAGAGGTTGTAGGTGATCGTGGCCAGGAAGGCGTGGAAGCCGTCCGTCTGGCTGACCTCGCTGGCCACCGCCATGGCCCAGCTGGACACCGGCGCGATGATGCAAACCGGCGCTGCGGTAGCGTCGATGATGTAGGCCAGCTTCTCCCGGGAGATGCGGTGCCGGTCGGTGATGGGCCGCATGACGGTGCCCACGGTCAGGCAGTTGAAGCCGTCGTCGATGAAGATCAGTACGCCCAGCAGCGACGTGGCGAAGGTGGCGGACCTCCGGGTCTTCAGCCGCTTGCCCGCCCAGCGCCCGTAGGCCTCGCTGCCACCGGACTTGGACACCAGTATGACCACCGCCCACAGCAGCGCCAGGAAGATGATCATGTAGGCATTGTCGGCGATCTTGGAATACATCATGTCAAAGGTCGTCGCAACGGCCTTGATGATCGTTCCCCCGCTGGCGAAGCTGTAGATCAGCATGCCGGAAAACAGGCCGATGAACAGCGAGGAATAGACCTCCTTGGTCAGGAGCGCCAACGCGATGGCGATGATCGGCGGCAACAGCGACAGCCAGCCGGCTTCTATCATGGTGAACTCCATATTATCCTCCCCGTTGAAATGGTCGGGCGCGTCACACCGTCCTTCGATCCCTCTCGCTCAGGCAGCGTCTTGTGCCGTCAATAGCCCTATGCGTCCCTATCCGCGTCCTTCAGCTTCAGCAGTCGCTTGGGGATGTGGCAGTAGCCGCCCGGGTTCTTATCCAGGTACTTTTGGTGGTATTCCTCGGCGGTAAAGAAGTTCTCCAGGGGCTTGACCTCCACCGCCAGCGGCTGTCCGGCCCTCTCCTGTTGCTTGTCGAACACGGTCCTTATCTCATCAAGCTGGCTTTCATCGGCGTAATAGATGCCGGTGCGGTACTGCACGCCCACGTCGCCCCCCTGCCGGTTGACGGACACCGGGTCGATCACCATGAAGTAGTAGTCCAGCAGCTCGGTGAGCGCGATCCTGCCCTCGTCGTACCGCACGCGCACGGTCTCGGCGTGACCGCTGGAATCGCAGACCTCCCGGTAGCTGGGCGCGCTGTCAGGGCCGTTCGCGTAGCCCGCCTCGGTAAAGGTTACGCCGTCAAACTGATCGAAGAACTTCTGGACGCCCCAAAAGCAGCCGCCCGCCAAATAGATCTCCTTCATATCATCCGCCTCCTCGCTCATACGGCCTTGCCGGCCAGGATCTGTTCGACTTTGTCCCGCTGCTCATACAGCACACAGCCGCCCACATGGTCGTTGTCCAGCAGGCCCTTGTCCCGCAGCGCCATGAACAGCGGGGATCTCAGCGCCCCGCGAACGCCCAGGTCCCGGACGTTGACGTCCGAATAGGGCGAGAAGGGACAGGGCTCCGCCCCGCCGTGGGAATTGATGTGGAAGAAGCCGCGCCCGGCGGCCATGCAGCCCTCGTCCGCCTTCTCGTCCCCCGGGAAGGCCAGGGCCACCAGCTCCGGGAAGGTCTGGCGCAGCCTCTGCGTGGCCTCCAGCAGGTACGCGCGCTCCGCGTCGGTGGGGGCCAGGTGCTGCGCCTCCTCCGACACGGGCACGAACTCCACGTAGATCGCCAGTTTGCAGCCCCGGTCCGACAGCTTTTTCAAAAAGGCGTCGGAGGAGACCTCGTGGAGGTTCTGCGTCGTCACGGTGACGGAGGCACCGAAGATCAGGCCGCGCCGCCGGAATTCGTCCATGTTGGCGATCAGCCGGTCATAGACGCCGTCGCCGCGCCGGGCGTCGGTGATCTCCTTCTCCCCCTCGATGCTCATGACGGGGATCAGGTTGCGGCAGCGGTCGAACAGCTCAAAGTAGCGCTTGTCGATAAAGGTGCCGTTGGTCAGGATGGGAAAGAGGACGTCGGTCTTTTTCCCGGCGGCCTCGATGACGCCCCG
>JAFUWR010000132.1 GCA_017471125.1 Clostridia bacterium
AGCGCGGCGGCGACCCTGTCCGCGAACGCGCCGCTGCCCACGGTGACCGCCGCGCCCACGCCCCGCACGGGCGGGCTACGGTCGGCGCACATGCGCGTGGTGGGCGACGTGATGGTCTGCGACAGCCAGTTGAAGGAGTACAAGAGCACGGGCTACGACTTCCACCCGGAATTCGATTACATAGCCGACATGCTGAAAAACGCCGACTACACCATGGCCAACATGGAAGGCACCGTCGGCAAGTACAACGACAAGGGCTATTCCGGCTACCCGCTGTTCAACTGCCCGGAGACCATCCTCGAGGCGCTGAAGGACAGCGGCGTGGACTTCCTGACGCTGGCCAACAACCACATGCTCGACCGCTGGTTCAACGGCGTCAAGAACACCGTGGGCTGGGTCAGGCAGTATGGCTTCAATTATGTGGGCGCGTACCTCAGCAAGGAGGAGCGCAACACGCCGGTCATCTACACCGTCAACGACATCCGCATCGGCTTCGTGGCCTACACCCACACCACCAACACCCAGGAGAAGGTGTCCGACGCGGACGCGGTGGAGTACGGCGTGCCCTATCTGTACAAGTCCGACATCGAGGCCGACATCAAGCGCCTGCGCGACGCCGGGGCCGAGGTCGTCATCGCCTTCCCCCACTGGGGCAAGGAGTACGTGCGCGAGCCCGACGACAACCAGAAGAAGTACGCCAAGAAGCTGGCCGCCGCGGGCGCGGACATCATCCTCGGCAGTCACTCCCATACCGTGCAGCCGATGGGCTACCAGTCCGTCACCGACGCGGACGGGCGCACCCGGCAGGTGTTCATCACCTTCTCGCTGGGGAACTTCCTGTCCGACCACGTGCTGCAATACACCGACGGCGGCGTCATCGTGGACTTCACCATCAACGAGAACGCCGACGGCACCTTCACCTGCGACAACGTGGGCTACATCCCCACCTACTGCTGGCAGCCCACCGAGGGCGACGTCCGCATACTGCCCTCGGGCAAGTTCCTGGACAAGGGTCCCGCGGGCATGTCCGATGAGGCCCACCAGCGGCTGGTGGAGACCTACCAGGAGATCACCGGCATCGTCGGCAGCGAGTTCCCGGTGCTGGAGGGATAGGGAAATACCGGGACGCCGAAGGGCGTCCCGTTTTTGTCAGAGGTAACGCTATGGTCATACGGGCACGCGCCCACGCCAAGATCAACTGGTCGCTGAACATCACGGGCGTGCGGGCGGACGGCTACCACGAACTGGACATGCTGATGCAGTCCGTCGCCCTGGGGGACGACATGACCTTCGCGGCGGGGGAGGGCGTCACGCTGTACGTGGACGGCGCGCCCGCCGTGGAGCCGGAGAAGAACCTGGTGGTGAAGGCGGCGCGGGCGCTCCAGGCCCATGCGGGCACGTCGCGGGGGGCCGTCATCACATTGGAGAAACACGTCCCCGCCCGGGCGGGGCTGGGCGGCGGCAGCGCCGATTGCGCCCTGACCCTGCAGGCGCTGAACGCATTGTGGGGATTGGGCTTGGACGACGGGACGCTCCTCGACATCGGCGCGAAGCTCGGGGCCGACGTGCCCTTCTGCCTCACCGGCGGGCTGGCCCGCGTGCGGGGCATCGGGGAGGTCATCGACCCCGTGCCGGACGCGCCGGAGGTCCCGCTGGCGCTGGTCACCCCCGGCGGCGGGCTGTCCACCGCCGAGGTGTTCAGGCTGTGGGACGGCGGCTTCGGGCCCGTGGCGCTGGACAATCCAAAGCTGGCCGAGGCCGTGGTCAAGCGTGACCTTGAGGCCGTGGACGCCCTGTGCGCCAATGCCCTCACCGCCCCGGCCCTTCAACTCATGCCCGAGATCGGCGCGGTCATGGACCGCCTTCGCCAACTCGGGGCCAGGGCCGTGTTCATGACCGGCAGCGGCTCCACCGTGGTCGGGGCCTTCGATCCCGCCGACGCCGCGAAAGCAGCTGAAAGTATACCAGGGGCTGTATTGACGCATACGCTTTCGCGTATTAGGTAGGAGTTAGGAATGAGGAGTGAGGAGTTCAGGTGCAAATCCTCACGGATTTGTTTGATTATCAAGGTCACATCTATGCTATTCTAAAAATAAAAAGAAATCCGAAGGATTTCAACCACAACTCCACTCTCCACACTCCTCACTCCACACTCTTCCCCCGATCTCCCATACCAGTCTATGATACTACGATAATTATACGATCGACGCGAGAAAGAGGTGTGCCCATGACCGCCAGCGATGCCCTTGCCCGCCTGACCGAGCAGAACGCGCTGATGAACGCGCTGCTGACCCACATGCCCGCGATGGTGTTTGCCAAGGACGCCGCGACGGGCGTCTACCTGTCGTGCAACCAGTCCTTCGCGGAATACGCCCACAAGGCGTCCCCGGACGGCGTGATCGGGCTGACGGACTTCGAGATCTTCGACGCCGCCACCGCCGCGCACTTCGCGGAGGACGACCGGCGGGCGCTGTCGATGGACGCGCCCCACATCTTCATCGAGGACGTGCCGGACGCCGTGGGCAACCCGCGCCACTTCCAGACCACCAAGGTCAAGTTCACCGACGACGCGGGCCGGCTGTGCACGCTGGGCCTGTGCGTGGACGTGACGGTGATGGCCCGGGTGCAGGCCGCGGAGACCGAGGGCCGCGTGAAGGCGCAGGAGTCGATGCGGCGCAAGAACCTCCAGGAGCAGCTGCTGGAGGAGGAGAAGCAGCGCATCGAGCAGGCCCGCATGATCACGGCGCTGGCGTCGGACTACCGCTGCGTGTACCACGTGGACCTGGACGGCGACGACGCGGTGTGCTATCGCGCCGACCCCACCGACCCGGAGCAGACCGGCGAGGGCGTCCACTTCCCGTTCCTCGAGCGCTTCACCTGGTACGCGAACCATTCCGTGGCCGAGCCCTACCGGGAGGACTTCTTGAAGTTCATCCAGCCGGAGCGCATCCGGGCCCAGCTCGAGCGGCGCGAGATCATCGGCTATCGGTACCTGGTGCGCCGCGCGGGCCGGGAATACTACGAGATGATCCGCATGGCCGGCGTGCGCCACCCGGAGGACCGGGACGACCACGTGGTCCACGCGGTGGGCCTGGGGCTGACGGTCATCGACGAGGAGATGCGCGAATCCATGGCCCGCAGCCGCGCCCTGGCCGAGGCCCTCGCCTCCGCGGAGGAGGCCAACAAGGCCAAGACCGCGTTCCTGTCCAGCATGTCCCACGAGATCCGCACGCCCATGAACGCCATCATCGGCCTGGACAGCTTGGCATTAAAGGACGAGGGCCTGTCGGGCCAGACCCGGGAATATCTGGAGAAGATCGGCGGCAGCGCCCGCCACCTGCTGGGCCTCATCAACGACATATTGGACATGAGCCGCATCGAGTCCGGGCAGCTGGTGCTGCGCAAGGAGGAGTTCTCCTTCCAGCAGATGCTGGAGCAGATCAACACCATGGTCATGTCCCAGTGCGCGGACAAGGGCCTGCGCTTCGAGTGCCGGGTCGTCGGCCACGTGGACGACTACTACATCGGCGACGACATGAAATTAAAGCAGGTGCTCATCAACATCCTGTCCAACGCCATCAAGTTCACCGAGGCCCCGGGCAGCGTCACCTTCACGGTGGAGCAGTCCGCCGCCTTCGACGAGCAGGTGTCGCTGCGATTCCGTATCCGGGACACCGGCATCGGCATGAGCAAGGAATTCCTGCCCAAGGTGTTCGATTCGTTCACCCAGGAGGACGGCGCCCGCAACAGCAAGTACGGCTCCACCGGGCTGGGCATGGCCATCACCCGGAACATCGTCGAGATGATGAACGGCACCATCTCCGTGGAATCCGAGAAGGGCGTGGGCACCGAGTTCACGGTGGTGGTGACGCTGAAGAAGTGCCGCCACAAGGGGCCGTCCCGCCGCTACATCAACCCCTCCGACCTGCGGGTGCTGGTGGTGGACGACGAGCCGGTGGCCGCCGAGCACGCCCGGATGGTGCTGGACGACGCGGGCATCATGGCCGACGTCTGTTTGAGCGGCGCGGCGGCGCTGGACATGCTCGAGGTGGCCCACACCAAGATGTCGCCCTACAACCTGGTGCTGCTGGATTGGAAGATGCCGGAGATGGACGGCGTGGAGACCGCCCGGCACATCCGGGAGCGCTACGACAACGAGACCACCGTCATCATCCTCACCGCCTACAACTGGGACGAGATCATGGACGAGGCGCTGCACATCGGCGTGGACAGCTTTTTGGCCAAGCCCCTGTTCGCCTCCAACGTGCTGGACGAGTTCGAGCGCGTCGCCCGCCGCAACGACATGAGCCTGTTTCGGGAGAAGCAGCGGGCGGAATTGAAGGGGCGGCGCGTCCTGCTGGCCGAGGACATCATCATCAACGCCGAGATCATGAAGCAGCTCATCTCCATGCGCGAGGCCGACATCGACCACGCCGAGAACGGCCGCGTCGCCGTGGAGATGTTCGACCACAGCCCCGAGGGCTTCTACGACGCCATATTGATGGACATCCGCATGCCCGAGATGGACGGCCTCGAGGCCACCCGCGCCATACGCGCCCTTCGACGCCCCGACGCCGCGACCATCCCCATCATCGCCATGACCGCCAACGCCTTCGATGAGGACGTGCAGCTCTCCCTCCAGGCCGGCATGAACGCGCACCTCTCCAAGCCCGTCGAGCCGGAGCATCTGTACCAGATGCTGGAGGAGCTGATATTTGAGGCGGAGCACAAGTGACATTGGCTACTGAATTAATATTATTTTTACGCTTTATCAAACTAATGTGGTATTGACATTTCCGGGTGTCGTGGTATAATATTTTAGAAATCACAGTTGAAGGGTGGGCTGATCATGAAGCGCAATCACAACGCCGCCGATGGTCTGGCCCGCGCCGTGTCCGCCGTCATCAACAGCGCAGCGCGATTTTTTATCGTGCTGGGCTTTTACTTTTTTGGCTTTAGCTTTACGCGGACGACCATCTGCGAGAAGCCGGTTTGAGCGAACACAGGGAAGGGTTCATCAAGGCGGTTCCCCCGGATGGGAGGGGCCGTCTTTTTGATAGACAGAATACAGGAGGAGAACACCATGAAGAAACTGCTTGCCGTTATGATCGCCGTCCTCATGTGTCTGGGCGTGACCGCCGTGGCCGAGGGGACCTACAACGTTGGCATCTGCCAGCTCGTGCAGCACGTGGCGCTGGACGCCGCCACCCAGGGCTTCCAGGACGCGCTGACCGCGAAGCTGGGCGACGCCGTCAGCTTTGACGTGCAGAACGCCTCCGGCGACTCCAACACCTGCTCCACCATCGTGAACACCTTCGTCTCCAACGGCGTGGACCTCATCATGGCCAACGCCACGCCCGCCCTGCAGGCCGCCGTGGCCGCCACCGGCGACATCCCGATCCTGGGCACCTCCGTCACCGACTACGCCACCGCCCTGGACATGGACGACTGGACCGGCGCGACGGGCATCAACGTGTCCGGCACCTCCGACCTGGCCCCGCTGGACCAGCAGGCCGCGATGCTCCAGGAGCTGTTCCCCGACGCCGCCAACGTGGGCCTGCTCTATTGCTCCGCAGAACCCAATTCCAAATACCAGGTGGATGTGATCACCGGCTATCTGACCGCCCTGGGCTATGAATGCGTGGAATACACCTTCGCCGATTCCAACGACGTGGCCTCCGTCGCCCAGAGCGCCTGCGACAGCAGCG
>JAFUWR010000007.1 GCA_017471125.1 Clostridia bacterium
CCGAGCAGTTCTTTGAAAAGCTCAAGGAGAACGGCGGGGTGACGCCGGTCAACGGCTCCCGCGAGCATCGCCGCAGGCGCGGCGGACGGGGGCGCGGCGGCGAGGGCCAGCCCCAGGAGGCGCCTGCCGAGAAGCGCGAAGCGCCATCCGAGAAGCCGGAAGCGCCCGAGGCCCCGAAGGGGGAGGCGTGACTGATCATGGACAAGCGACGGCTGACGCTGATGCTGGATGTCCTGACGGCGGCGGCGATCCTGTGGATGCTCATACAGCTTCCCATACCGAGCACGCCGCGCGACCCCGCGCACTTCTGGAGATACCGCAGGGAGATATTGCGGACCCTTGCCTCCGTGCTGTGGCTGATGGGCCTGTGGCTCGACATGTACCCGGCCTGGGACGGGGCGGGGCGCGTCGGCATGATGACGGCGCTCCTTGTGGCGGGGCAGGCGTTCTGCGTGGCGCTGACGCCCTATATGACCGACCTCATCATCGAATCCTACATGGGCCGCTTCTCCCAGCAGCTCTACGGGCTGACGATGTTAGGCACTGCGGCGTTCGGCTGGCTCATACAGCGCTCCCTGAAAAGGGATGACCCGGACGACGCCATGCACGCCGCGGCCTGCGATCGCTGCGGCAAAACGCTGCTCGTTGCGATGGGCGTCATGCTGGTCGGCCTGATCGTCGCCTACGGCAAGCTCCGGCAGGCCATGTGGTATTCGGTGGCGCTGGCGGCTGTCTGGCTGCTGGGCGCGAGCGTGGCGGCGGCATTATCAAAGAAACCCGCGTAACTGTTGCCACGGCAAAACCCTCGACTCGCGTAGACTTTTCGCGCCCGGGGGTTTTCGTCTGACAGGGTGACGAATTCCCGACAGCCGTTAAAATTTTGTGTCAAAAATGGCCTTAAGGGGGTGTACAAAACCCCGATGTTGTGTTATAATACTCATAGCCCCGATCAAGAGACTCGAAACCGTATCCCTCCGGTGGACCCCTACCGATGACAGGACTCGGCAGCAAAGGCTTATACATCGAATGGGCACAACTATTAGGAGGGTATATTCCATGTTCGAAGACAAGACCTTGGTATGCCGTGAGTGCGGCAATGAATTCGTGTTTACCGCTTCTGAGCAGCAGTTCTACGCCGATAAGGGCTTCCAGAACGAGCCCGGCCGCTGCCCGGCCTGCCGCGCGGCCCGTCGCGCCGCCAACGGCGGTGGCAACCGTGGCGAGCGCCAGATGTACGACGTGATCTGCGACGGCTGCGGCCAGCCCACCCAGGTGCCGTTCCAGCCCCGCGGGGATCGCCCGGTGTATTGCCGCGCCTGCTTCGAGGCCAATCGTCAGAGCCGCTTCTAAGCCAAGGCACATCATACAGAGACAGCAGTCCGTTTGGACGGCTGTCTTTTTCACACATTCGTCGTGACTGTACAGTTTCGTCCGCAATATTGGAATCCAGGCAGTAGGGAGTAGGCAGTAGGGAGTAGGGAAAGTTACCGGCTACCGCATGGAAAAGCCAATAGTAACAGTAAAAGTGAAAGGCTGGCCGTGACCCCTACTGCCTACTCCCTACTGCCTACTCCCTAAACGAATCCCCCGTTTGATGTACGAACGAAATAGTTACGATTTGTCAATATTAACGCAATCGACAGGCTGACGCGGTTGACAGGCCAAAGGGCGGAACATTACAATATAGTGTGATTCATGCAAGCATAGTATAGTGAGGGGAATCGACATGGCTCATCCCGAACTCAGGGCCGAGGTGGCCCGCAGGCGCACCTTCGCCATCATATCCCATCCCGACGCCGGCAAGACCACGCTGACGGAGAAGCTGCTGCTCTACGGCGGCGCGATCCGGCAGGCGGGTTCCGTCAAGGCCCGCAAGGCCGCGCGGCACGCCACCTCCGACTGGATGGAGATCGAAAAGCAGCGCGGCATCTCGGTCACGTCGTCGGCGATGCAGTTCGACTACAACGGTTTTAGGATAAACATATTGGACACCCCCGGCCACCAGGACTTCTCGGAGGACACCTACCGCACCCTGGTCGCCGCGGACAGCGCCGTGATGCTCATCGACAACGCCAAGGGCGTGGAGGAGCAGACCATCAAGCTGTTCAAGGTGTGCCGCCTTCGGTCGATCCCCATCTTCACGTTCATCAACAAGATGGACCGCACGGGCCGCGACCCCTTCGAGCTGATGGAGGACATCGAGTCCGTGCTGGGCATACGCTCCTGCCCGGTCAACTGGCCCATCGGCATCCACGGGGACTTCAAGGGTGTGTACCATCGGGACACCCGGCTGATCGAGCTGTACTCCGGCGGCGACCACGGCCAGGGCCAGGTCAACGTGGAGACCGTGTCCATCGACGACCCCGATTGCCCGGACAAGATCGGCCAGAGCTACTACGACAAGCTGATCGAGGACATCGAGCTATTGGACGTGGCGGGCGACGAGTTCGACATGGAGAAGATACTCGCGGGCCAACTGACGCCCATGTTCTTCGGCTCCGCCACCAACAACTTCGGCGTCGAGCCGTTCCTGAACCGCTTCCTGTCCTACACCAAGTCGCCCACGCCCCGGGTGGCCGAGGGCGTCGGCCCCATCGACCCGGACGACGAGAAGTTCACCGGCTTCATCTTCAAGATCCAGGCCAACATGAACCCCGCCCACCGCGACCGGCTGGCCTTCATGCGGGTGTGCTCCGGCGTGTTCGAGAAGGGCATGACCGTGTGGCACTCCTCCACCAATTCCAAGGTAAAGCTGGCTCAGCCCCAGACCTTCATGGCCCAGGAGCACGAGAGCGTGGAGACGGCCTATCCCGGCGACATCATCGGCCTGTTCGACCCGGGCATATTCAGGCTGGGCGACACCATCTGCACCGGGAGCCCCGTCCGATATTCGGGCATCCCGCTGTTCGCGCCGGAGTTCTTCTGCCGCGTGAGCCCCGAGGACTCCATGAAGCGCAAGCAGTTCTTGAAGGGCATCAACCAGTTGTCCCAGGAGGGCGCGATACAGACCTTTAAGCGGCCCAACATCGGCCGCGAGGAGATGATCGCGGGCGTCGTGGGCGTGCTTCAAATGGACGTGCTGGAATACAGGCTCAAGAGCGAGTACGGCGTGGACATCATAAGGGAGAACCTGCCCTTCCGCTTCGTCAGATGGGTGGTGGAGACGCCGAAGCCGCTTGAAAAGCTGCGGCTCACGTCCACCACGGCCATCGCCGAGGACCGCGTGGGTCGGCCCGTGCTGATGTTTGAAAACGAGTGGTCCATCCGCCTGGCGGGGGAGAACAACGAGGGCCTGGTGCTGGCTGAGACGGCGGACCGCATGACGGCGGACGAGATGGAATAAACATTTGAAAGGTCAATAAGAAGAAAAATGACAATTACAACGACCGAAAAAAACGGGATGATCTGCGCTATTGTAAACAGCAACGATATCGTGATCACTGACGCCCAATCTGCCTTGGATGTATTGATGACTGCGAAATATGATGTCGGAACAAAGAACATCGTTATCAGCAAGAAGCTGATCGTTGAGGATTTCTTTATTCTCAGCAGCGGCCTGGCAGGAGAGATATTGCAGAAGTACGTCAATTATGGCGGACGCATCGCTATCTATGGCGACTATTCCCATTACACAAGCAAGCCTCTTCATGACTTCATCTATGAGAGCAACAAAGGCAAGGATGTGTTTTTTGTCGGCACACAGGAAGAAGCAGTGGATAAGCTGACGCAGTAATGCCGGTTTATCGGCACGCTTGAAATACCGCAAATCACTTCAACAAAAAAAGGAGTCTTACCCTTGAATATCGTACGCAACGATCTTCGCAACATCGCCATCATCGCCCACGTCGACCACGGCAAGACCACGCTGGTGGACGAGATGCTCAAGCAGGGCGGCGTGTTCCGCCAGAACCAGCAGGTGGCCGACCGCGTGATGGACTCCAACGACCTGGAGCGCGAGCGCGGCATCACGATCCTGTCCAAGAACACCGCCGTCCACTACAACGGCGTGAAGATCAACATCGTGGACACCCCCGGCCACGCGGACTTCTCCGGCGAGGTGGAGCGCGTATTGAAGATGGTGTCGGGCGTGCTGCTGCTGGTGGACAGCTTCGAGGGGCCCATGCCCCAGACGCGGTTCGTGCTGAAAAAGGCGCTGGAGCTGGAGCTAAAGGTCATCATCGTGGTCAACAAGATGGACCGCCCGGACGCAAGGTGCGACGAGGTGCTGGACGAGACGCAGATGCTCTTGATCGACCTGGGCGCCTCGGACGAACAGCTCGACTCCCCGGTCATCTTTGCCTCCGGCCGCACCGGGACGGCGACCACCGACTGGCGTGTGCCGGGCAAGGACCTGCGGCCCCTGTTCGACTGCATCCTCGAGCACATCCCCGCGCCCGAGGGCGACCCGGACGGCGAATTGCAGCTATTGGTGTCCACCATCGACTACAACGACTACGTGGGGCGCATCGGCGTGGGCCGCATCGAGCGGGGCCACATCGAGGCTGGCCAGATGGCCATACGCTGTGTGCACGGCTCGGCGTTCGTGTCGCCCCAGACGCGGCTCGCGGGCCTGTTCGAGTTCGACGGCCTGAAGCGCGTCAACTGCGAGCGGGCCGAGGTGGGCGACATCGTGGCCGTGTCCGGGTTCACGGACCTGCTCATCGGCGACACCATCTGCAACCCCGCGATGGCGGAGCCGCTGCCGTTTGTCAAGATCGACGAGCCCACCATCTCCATGACCTTCTGCGTCAACGACAGCCCCTTCGCGGGCACCGAGGGCCAGTATGTCACCTCCCGCCACCTGCGCGGCAGGCTGGAGAAGGAGGCGCTGACCGACGTGTCCCTGCGGGTGGAGGAGACGGATTCCACCGACGCCTTCCGCGTCTACGGCCGCGGCGAGCTGCACCTGTCCATATTGATCGAGACCATGCGGCGGCAGGGCTACGAGTTCGCGGTCACCAAGCCCGTGGTGCTCTACAAGACCATCGACGGCCAGCAGTGCGAGCCCTTCGAGCGGCTGGTCTGCGACGTGCCCACCGAGTTCTCCGGCGCGGTCATCGACAAGATCGGCCGGCGGCGCGGCACGCTGCTCTCGATGACCGGCGAGGACCGCATGCGGCTCGAGTTCATCGTGCCGTCCCGGGGCCTGTTCGGCTACCGCAGCGAATTCCTGACCGACACCCGCGGCGAGGGCGTCATGTCCTCCGTGTTCGAGGACTACGAGCCGGTCAAGGGCGACATCCCCACCCGCAACTCCGGCGCGCTGGTGGCCTGGGAGGACGGCGTCTCCACATCCTACGCGCTGTTCAACATCCAGGACCGCGGCGAGCTGTTCATCGAGCCGGGCGTCAAGGTCTACAACGGCATGATCATCGGCAAGAACTCCCGCCCCGGCGACATCGACGTCAACGTGTGCAAGAAGAAGCACATGACCAACTCCCGGAACTCCGCCGCCGCCGAGGAGGCGCTCAAGATCACCGGCGTCCATGTGCCGACCCTCGAGGAGGCCATGGAGTTCATCGACGACGACGAGCTGGTGGAGATCACCCCCCAGTCCATCCGCATGCGCAAGAAGATACTGGGCACCGAGGCTCGAAAGAAGCTCGAGGCCCGGAAGAAGAACGGCTGATAACTGATGAAGAGCGAAAAGACCCGGGCGATCGGCTTCGCCCTGCTGGCGGCGGCGTTCTACGCGGTGAACGTCCCGCTGTCGAAGGTGCTGCTCCGGGACGTGGGGCCGACGATGATGGCGGCGCTGCTGTACCTGGGCGCGGGCATCGGCATCGGGCTGATGTCCTGCCTTAAACAGACGGGCGAGGAGGAGACGCCGAAGCTCACCCGCGGGGACCTGCCCTACGTGATCGGCATGATCGCGTTGGACATCGCCGCGCCGATCCTGCTGATGCTGGGCATCAGCCACGGCTCGTCCTCCAACGCCTCGCTGCTCGGCAACTTCGAGATCGTGGCCACGACGCTGGTGGCGCTGATGGTGTTTCGGGAGCAGGTGTCCGGGCGGCTGTGGGTGGCCATTGGGCTCATCACCTTGTCCAGCGCCATGCTGTCCTTCGAGCGCGGGAGCATGGACTTCTCCTACGGCTCGCTGCTGGTGCTGGGCGCGACGGTGTGCTGGGGCTTTGAGAACAACTGCACCCGTCGGCTGGCCGACAAGAGCGCCTACCAGATCGTCATATTGAAGGGCATCTTCTCCGGCCTGGGCGCGCTGTGCATCGCCCTGTTCAAGGGCGAGCGCTTCCCGGACATGACGCACGCGGCGCTGGCGCTGCTGCTGGGGTTCGTGGCCTACGGGCTGAGCATCTTTTTGTACGTGCGGGCCCAGGCGGTGCTGGGCGCGGCCCGGACCAGCGCCTACTATGCCGTAAACCCGTTCATCGGCGCGTTCCTGTCGCTGGTGTTTTTGCGGGAGGCGCTTCATTGGATGTACCTGTCGGCGCTGGTGGTGATGGCGGCGGGTACGGCGCTGGTGGTGGCGGACACGCTGGTGCAGAGCCACGTCCACGCCCATCAGCACACCTACACCCACACCCACGGCGGCACGACCCACACCCACACCATCACCCATGCCCACGCCCACAACCACTACCTGACCACCGCCGGGCACCAGCACCACCACACCCACGGCACGCTGGAGCTCGACCACCATTGACAAAGGCGGGTCCCACATGATCGTCACCGATTTGCGGCTCAGGCAGTACCGCAGCTACGAAGCCTGCGCCCTCGCGCCCTGCGAGGGCGTCAACGTGCTTTTGGGCGACAACGGCCAGGGCAAGACCAACGTGCTGGAGGCGCTTTACCTGTGCTGCACCGGGCGCTCCCACCGCACCCGGCAGGACCGGGAGCTGATACGCTGGGGCGCGGACTTCGCCTCGGTGAAGGTGGAGGCCCAGCGCCGGGACGGGAGCCACCAGGTCGAGATCGTGTTGCCCCAGGCGGGGCGGCGGAAGCTCAAGATCGCGGGGCAGGAGGTATCGAAATCTGGTGAATTGATGGGCCACGTGACGGGCGTGCTGTTCTCCCCGGAGGACCTGCGCACCGTCAAGGACGGCCCCGCCGAGCGCCGCCGGTTCGTGGACATGGCGCTCTCCCAGATCAAGCCTTCCTATTACTATGCCTTGCAGCGCTACGCCCGCGCCCTAAAGCAGCGCAATGAGGTGCTGAAGCTGGCGTCCGTACAGCCGGGGCTGCTGCCGACCCTCGATTCCTGGGACGAGCAGCTGGCCCAGGCGGGCGCGGAGCTGATGGCCCAGCGCCGGGGATATGTGGCGCGGCTGTCCGCGGAGGCGGGGGAGACCCATCGGGAGATCTCCGACGGCAGGGAACGATTGGAGATACGCTACGCGCCCAGCGTGACCCTCGGCGACGATCGGCAGGCCATACTGGACGGGCTGTTCGCCGCGCGGGAGAACGACCTGCGGCGCATGACCACGTCCGTCGGCCCCCATCGGGACGACGTGCTGCTGATGATCGGTGGGCGGGATGTGCGTGCCTACGGCTCCCAGGGCCAGCAGCGCACCGCGGCGCTGGCGATGCGGCTGTCGGAGCTCAACGTGATGCGGGAGGTCATGGGGGAGTGGCCGATGCTGATGCTGGACGACGTGATGAGCGAGCTGGACCCCTCCCGTCGGCGGCAGTTGGTGAACCGGCTCGACGGCATACAGACCTTCATCACCTGCACGGACGTGGACGACCTGGCCGGGGCGCGGATCGGCAAGGCCTGGCGGGTCAGCGGAGGAACACTCGCGGAGGCGTGATATAGGAGGTGTGCGAATGAACGATAAGCACTTTTGCCCGAACTGCGGCGCGGCGCTGGCGCCGGAGCAGAGCTTCTGCCCGAACTGCGGCACGGCGCTGGCCGTGGCGACGGACTACCATCCCGAGACGGGCGCCGCGCCCAGAACCATCGAGGAACTGCGGCTCTACTGCGAATACCACCACATGCCCCTTGAGAAGATGCGCTTCTTCGTGGGCGTGGACTACAAGCAGCCCCGGGCCTTCGGCATCTACCGGGACGGCGGGCGCTATGTGGTCTACAAGAACAAGGACAACGGCAGCCGCGCCGTGCGCTACGACGGGCCGGACGAGGCCTACGCCGTCAACGAGCTGTACGCCAAGCTGCTGGACGAGTGCCACAAGCGCAACATCTGGCCCGGCGGCAAGCCCAAGGAGGTCGCCGAGCGGGAGAAGAAGAGCAAGCGCAACTTCGTCATCCTCGTGGTAGTGCTGGCGCTGGCCTTCGCGGTGTTCTCGTTCCTGGCTGTGCGCCACGAGAACCGCGTCCACGCCCACGACGGCTACTACCGCTTCAACGACGACGCGCTGTACTACCGCTATGGCGACGACTGGTACTACGACGACTATTATTACGACTGGGTGATATGGAACAGCATCCCCTACGACGACTACGAGAGCTACTATATCGGCAGCGACTACGACGACGGCTGGGGATACAGCGACTTCGCGTACTCCGACGCCTGGGAGAGCATCCAGGACGAGAACCGCACCAGCTCCTCCGACTACGATTCCTGGGATTCCGGCGGGACCGATTGGTCGTCGGATTGGTAAATATGGCTCCCCCTGTTTTCAGGGGGAGCTGTCAGCGTAGCTGACTGAGGAGGTCGCTGAACAGGCGCTCCCAGTCGCCGTTATACTGCATGAGCTGCATCGAGAGCCACGCCACCAGCAGCAGGAAGCAGGTCGCGACCAGCAGCTTTATGACGCTGCCCCGGAAGTCCTTCAAATAGCGTCCCTCCTATTGCAAGGCGTTGACGAGCAGCGCCACGACCGCGCCGAAGACCGCGCCCACGTAGACCTGCCGCCGGGTGTGGCCCACGAACTCCTTGAGCGTCTCCTCGGGCGTCAGCTCGCCGCTGCTCATGGAGTTGAGCAGGTCCACCATGCTGTTGATGACCTTGGCCTGCTTGCCGGTCTCCTGCCGCACGCCCATGGCGTCGTGCATCACCACCAGCGCCAGTATCGCCGCCACGGCGAACACCGGGCTGTCCCAGCCGCAGGTCATCCCCGTGGTGACCGCCACGGCGGTGACGGTGGCCGAGTGGCTGCTGGGCATGCCGCCGTCGCCGAACATGCGCTCCAGCACCAGCTTCTTGTTCAATATCAGGTGGATGACGGTCTTGGTGATCTGGGACAGCACCCAGGCGATGGCCCCGGCCACCAGGATCTGGTTGTTCAGTATGTCGCGCAGTCCGCCCATGAGAGGCTTCCTTTCCGTTTCAAGTTTTGCGGCGATCCTTGCCGGTGCGGCGGTAGTACTCCGACTTGGCGGCGTACATGCGCTCGTCGGAGATGCGGCTCAATTCCGCGATGTTCTCCGACGGGAACTCCCGGCAGGTGGCCCAGCCGCAGGCGATGGACAATTCGCTGACCAGCTTGCCGCGCCAGGCGGCGGCGGTCTCGTCCAGCTTGGCCATGATGGTCACAAGGTTGTCGTCGGACACCCGCAGTATGGCCGCGAACTCGTCGCCGCCGATGCGGTAGACCTTGCCGTACTTGCCCAGGCACGCCTTCATGCAGTCCGCCGCGCCGCGGATCATCTCGTCCCCGGCGGCGTGGCCGAGGGTGTCGTTGGCGGTCTTTAAGCCGTTCAGGTCCGCGGTGACGTAGGCCAGGTCCTCGGGCAGCGCCTGCATGCCCAGCCGCGCCTTCTCCTCCTCGAACGCCCGCCGGTTCAAAAGCTGGGTGCCCTGGTCGATGAAGGAGGCGTTGGCCAGCGCCCGGGTGCGGGCGGCGATGATGCGCATGGCGAGTATGAGTATGACCAGCACCGACAGGCACAGCACCACGTTCAGCAGGATCACGTTGATGAATTGCCCCTTCTGGCTTGTGCCGTCGGACTCGACGACCAGGTACCAGTCCAGCGCGTCCACGAACTTGGTCACGACGATGCGGTCCCGGGAGAACTGCTGGAACTCGTAGTCCTTGCTGGCGGGCAGGCCGATCTCCTCGGCGAGGGGCGTCTCGAGGTTGTCCTCGTCGGTGTCCACCTGGATGACGCCGTGGGTGTCCACCAAATCGATCTTGACGTTGTATTCCCGCTCCAGGCTGGCGAACAGCTCCCGGGTGCCGGTCATCCGCGCGCCCACGCCGCAGGCGCCCATCAGCTTGCCGGACTGGTCCACCATGCGGGTGTCCACGAACACGGTCCACATGCCCTCGGCCACCTCGTCCTGGTCCACGTCCAGCAGGTAGTCCTTGCCGCTTTGGATGAAGTGGTTGTACCACTGGTCGCGCTCGCTGCGCTCCAGGTCCATCAGCTTGTTGAGCCCGCCGTAGGAGTAGTACTTGCGGCTCTTCTCGGACACCACGAACGCCGCCTCGTAGCCCAGCTTGAGCTTGACCCGGGACAGGTACTCCGCCAGTACGCTCTCCATCTTCACCGCGCCGATCTCGTCCTCGCGCTCCATGATGTCGATGAGGAACAGGTCGTTGGCCATGGTCTTGGACACCACGATGGGCTCGGACAGCTCGCTGACGATGGCGTCGTAGATGCGGGCGGTGAGCGTCTTGCTCAGCTCCCGCAGGTTCTGCGCCGCCATGAGCCTCAGCGACCACAGCGAGACGAACGTGGACAGCACAAAGCACATCACCACGATCGCAAACGCCAGCTTTGACACGTTCCGCCTGTTCATGTTTCCACGACCTTTTTCACATCTGTCATGATTCTATCACAAAATGTTCAAAAGGGCAATCGTTTATCGCAAGAAATATCGTCCGGCGCGGATATTTTGACGCATAAAATCTAACATGCCTGTCATATTTTAGCGTTTGTATGAATTTTTCACGTCTTATTTCCCGTTTTCTTGAACGAATGGAAGGTTTCGGGTATAATGAAGGTATACGCACAGGGTCGATAAGGAGAGGATAGCCATGAACAATGTGTTGAGGATACTGCTGGCGATCTTTTTAGAGGGCACTACGCCGATCAGCATCGCCGTGAGCGCGCTGTGGCTGATCGGACTGTACAGGATCCTCGAAAAGTCCGGCATCAAGGGATGGTGGGCATTCGTGCCCTTCGCCCGGTACTACCAGCTCTCCCGCTGCGCCAACCGGGAGCAGGAGGGCCGCGGGCTGACCGTCGCCATCTTCCTGATGACGGTGCTGAACGTGTTCACCATCGCGATCAACTGGACGGTGGAGGCGGAGGCGTCGGTGTCGGGCCTCGACCTGCTGCTGACGGTGCTCATCTTCACGCTGCTGATCGTCATCTTCATGTACAACTTCCGCATCTACTCGGGCCTGATCGAGGTCTACGGCCTGAAGAAGCGCTGGATCGTGCTGTGCCTGTTCGACGAGACCAAGTTCATACCGATGCTCATCTGGGGCTTCAGCAAGAATTACCAGCCCGGCTGGCAGGTGCAGGACCTCAAGGTCGAGATGGCGCGGCTGGCCTCCCGCGGCAGCGCGGCGGTGATGGACCAGGGCCTGACGGTGAACCTCGAGGAGCGCACGGTCACCGAGTTCTTCCAGAAGAAGGTGCTGCTGCGCGACATCCACATGGCCATTCCCCAGGGCCACATGGTGCTGCTGCTGGGCGGCTCCGGCGCGGGCAAGACCACGTTTTTGAACGCCGTCAATGGCTATGAGATGGCCAAGGCCGAGGTCCTGCTCAACGGCACCAACATGTACAAGCATTATAAGAAGATGCAGTACGAGGTGGGCTTCGTGCCCCAGACCGAGATGATGCGCGGCAAGGACACGGTGCTGAACACCCTGCTCGACGCGGCGAAGCTGCGGCTGCCCAAGGAGGTCTCCGCCGAGCAGCGCAAGCAGCGGGTCCACGAGGTCATGGAGATCTTCGGCCTGCTGCCGGTGAAGAACAACCTGGTGGAGAAGCTGTCCGGCGGGCAGAAGAAGCGCCTGTCCATCTCCATGGAGTTCATCTCCAACCCGTCGCTGTTCATCCTGGACGAGCCGGACTCCGGCCTGGACGGCGTCATGGCCCGTGAGCTGTTCGAGCAGCTTCGCAAGATCGCCGACACGGGCAAGATCGTCATCGTCATCACCCACACGCCCGACCGCGTCATCGACCTGTTCGACGACGTGATCGTGCTGGCCAAGGATTCCGCCCGCACGGGACGGCTGGCCTACTACGGCAGCATCGAGGACGCCCGGAAGTTCTTCGGGCGCGACCGGATGGAGCAGATCGTCAAGTCCGTCAACCGCGTGGAGGAGGGCGGCGACGGCCTCGCCGACGAATTCGTGATGAAGTACGCAAAGGAGGTGGCGTGACATGGCCGAGATGAACGTCAACAAGCCCGCCCGGCAGGTGAGCGTCACCCACCGCGGCCGCGGCGCGCAGGTCTGGATCTACCTGGGCAAGCTGCTGCGCATGTTCATCTATGAGAACGACTGGAAGGTGCTGCCGATGGCGGCGCTGATCGCGGGCCTGGTGGGCATGGTCATCCGCAACCGCCTGTTCCTGAACATGGAGGGCACGCTGATGGGCGGCTTCGCCATGGTCATGGTGTGCATCTGGAACGGCTGCTTCAACTCCATCCAGGTCATCTGCCGCGAGCGCGACGTCATCAAGCGCGAGCACCGCTCCGGCATGCACATCTCCTCCTACATATGCGCCCACATGATCTACCAGGCGCTGCTGTGCGTCCTGCAGACCGGCGTGACGCTGTACGTCACCAAGATGGTGGGCGTCAAGTACCCCGAGCAGGGGCTGTTCACCCCGTGGCTGATCGTGGACTACGGCATCTCCATGTTCCTGATCACCTACGCCTCCGACATGATGTCGCTGTGGATCTCCTGCATCGCCCGGACCACCACCACCGCCATGACGATCATGCCGTTCGTGCTGATCTTCCAGCTGGTGTTCTCCGGCGGCATGCTGACCCTGCCCACCTGGACCCACTACATCACGCCCTTCACCATCTCCAACCCGGCGCTCAAGGTGCTGGCCGCCCAGGGCGACTACAACCACCATCCCGTGCTGACCATCTGGAACCAGGTCAACGGCATGCGGGACAAGGAGGTCAGCGCCACGGTCACCGTCCGGCAGGTGGTGGACCTGCTGCAGAGCGAGGACAACCCCGTGATCGCCAAGCTCCGCGAGACGAAGCTCTCCAGGGTGCTCACCCTGGGCGAGGTCAGGGACATGCTGGAAAGCTCCGAGACCTTCCAGAAGCTCAAGGCCGAGAACGTGCTCAGGGACCTGACCGTGGGCGAAGTGCTGACCAGCCTGCGGGATGACGACGAGTTCAAGGACCTCCGCGCCATCGAGCTGCCCGTGCCCGGGCTCTCGCTCAACCTCGGCCAGGTCATCGACCTGCTGATGAGCGCGGACCCGGTCAAGCCGCTGTTTGGGCAGAACATCAGCCAGACCACCACCGTGGGCGACATCCTGAACGCCCTGGACGCCGAGGGACTGCTCGAGCAGTACAAGGACATGGAGATCGGCATGGACGTCACCCTGGGCCAGGCCGTGGACGCGCTGGCCGCCAACCCCGACGCGCAGAAGTTCATGGACCAGAGCTATACCTTCGAGAGCACCGTGGGCGGCGTCATCGACATGATCGGCGAGGACAAGGTCAAGGATGTCCTCCAAAATAAGATCGCCGAGGCAAGCTATAAGGCCGAATACGAGAACACCGTGGACAACATCTCCGACTACTGGTTCAGCCTCGCGCTGTTCGTGCTGGCCTTCGCCGCGCTGTCCACCATCACGCTGGAGTTTATCGATAAGGACAAGCGGTGACGATCACCCGAAGGGAACAGGGAACGGGGAACAGGGAACAGGAATACCCGCCGTAGGGGCGCCGTTGCGGCGCCCGCCCAAGCTCCCGCCCGTGAGAATCGTCTGGCCCCTGCCTTTCCGCGACACCGATGATCGCGGGGGCAGGGGCCAGTGTTGTGTATTGCATATATGCCGATGTATGTCAACGAGGCGTTTCACCTTCGATGATGGCATTATAGCCCATCGACCTTAAATAAACCTTGAATGGATCAAGTATCTGTGATCACGAGGTCCACGGGAACATCGTGGGATTCGACATCAAGGTGGTCGTACATCTGGAAGTCGTAGCACAGCGCCACCAGGGGGTGGTCGGGCTCGTTTTCGAGGAAGCGGTCGTAGAAGCCGCCGCCATAACCGACGCGATGGCCCTCGGGGTCGAAGGCGAGGCCAGGCATGAGGACGAGAGCGGTCTGATCGTCGGCGACGGGGCCGTCATTGACGGGCTCGGTGATGCCGTAGTAGCCGGGGCCGAGGGCGTCGAAGCTGTCGATCCAGATGAACACCATCTCCTTGCCGACGACCTTCGGCACGGCCACGCGCTTGCCGTCCGCCCAGGCCCGCTCGATGATGGGGTCCGTGCGCACCTCCTCATTGAAGGACAGGTAGGCGTACAGCGAACGGCAATCCCTGTACTGTTCCGCCTCAAACAGCTTTTCCGCCAGTATCGCGCTCCTGCGCCCGACCTCCTCGGCGCTCAGGGCGCTCTTTTTCGCGCCGATCTCCCGGCGCAGGGCCTTCTTATCCATTTTAATCCTCCAGACATCGAAACGCCCACCCGCCCAAATTTGAGCGGGTGGGCTGAAAATCAGGTCGATACTGAATTACATCAGCGGCTCCATGCCCAGCACGGGATGGCCGACCTCGGTCAGGTAGTTGAGGAGCTCCTCGGGGTCCTCGGTGCAGACGGTCTCGTCAGCGATCATGCTGGTGAAGTCGTCGATGCCGTAGAGCTCCTTGGCGGACTCGTTCAGCCTGTCGGCGATCTGCTCCTTCAGGGCCTTCGGCAGCCAGACGATGCGGGCCAGGCCGCCCTCGGCCTTGATGAACTTCTTGGAGGCGATGAAGTGCTTGCCATGGCCCATGAAGCCGGGGGTCTGCACGCCGCCGCCGGTCATGGAGGCCAGCTCGGAGAAGCTCATGCCCATGGGGGTCATGCCCACGTGCTCGCGGTTGACGATGACCACGCCGTTGGACAGGGGCTCGATGCCGCAGATGCACTCGAAGCAGCCGCAGGAGGTCATCGGGTCCTCCATGATGGAGTACAGGGTGACCTGCTCCAGCGCGCCGTGGGAGTACTTGTTGACGGCCTCGTTGACGTCCTCATAGCGGCCGACGCGCTCGTCGATCATGCGGGTCTTGGGCACGATCTGGCAGGGGCCGTTGGGGTCGAGCTCGTTGGTGGCCTTGGCGTCCAGCCAGGACACTGCGCCGCACAGGCCCAGGCGCTCTGGGGTGACGATGCAGAGGAGGGATGGGGCGAAGGCCTGGCACAGGATGCAGGTGTACAACAGGTCAACG
>JAFUWR010000133.1 GCA_017471125.1 Clostridia bacterium
ACCGGCTCCGCGACGGCCGTGGTGATGGTGACGGCGGTCGGGCCACCAGCAGGGTGGTGCCGTTGTAGGCATAGGTATAGGTGATGTCAGCGCCCGCGCTGCGGTCCGTGGCGGCGGCGGGGATGACGGTCAGCCGCTGGGCGACGGCGCGGTCGGCGTCGGACATCTGCACGTTGAGCAGGCTCTCCCGGGCGCCGCTGTAAACGAGGGTGTCCAGGCTGGGGCTCGCGGTCAGCACGCCCTCGCCGATGGACTGCACGCTGGCGGGCAGCGCAAGGGTGGTGATGCCGGTGCAGCCGTCCAGGAAGTGGTCCGGGATGGCCGTGATGCCCGGGCGGAACGCCGCCACGCGCACGTCGGCCGCGTAAGCCTGCCAGGGCTTCTCGGCCACGTCGGGTAGCGCGCCCGTGCCGTTGATGGCTAAAGCGTTGGTCGCGGTGTCATAGACCACCGGGGTGCCGGCCAGGTCGGCGACGATCGCTTCGCCCAGCGCCGGGGCCGCGGTGAGGATCACGTTGGAGATCAGCAGGGCCAAAACCAATATGGCCGATAGCAGCTTGGGGATCCGTTTCATGGGTCGTTCCTCCTTCTTCAGGTCGGTGACGTCGGTCGGGGTCGGATGGACGGCGTTCAGTAAAGTAGACTTTTACTTACACACATGCTATAATGTCTTTTGTAGGTTTTTTGTTTGTTTTTGGATGAACGGGCGGGCGAATTTCTGTAAAACGAGGCCTTTCGCCGCGATTTGGCACAGTTTTTCCACATTGATCGCGCGGCGGGCGCGTGGAAAGAAAAGTCTACATTATTGACCAAAAAAGTTTTATTAAAATATGAAGGGGGAGGGGAAGAAGAGGAACGACCTCTCCGTCATTTGCTGCGCAAATGCCACCTCTCCGTGGGCCTACCGGCCCGTTCTCGCTGAAAACAGTCCACTGGACTGTTTTCCGGGCGCTCGAACCCTGGGAGGGGAGGCAAGGCTGCCGCGCATCTGCGTAGCCCTCTTGGCTCCCCTGTCAGGGGAGCTGGCACGCGAAGCGTGACTGAGAGGTCGTCACCCCTGTTGCCTGTTTCTGTTCCTGTTCCCTATCGCGGGCGCTGAGGGCAGCGCCCCTACGGTCTCCTCCCGCCTCCCTAACAAAGATTGCCCTTGACTAATTTATTTTGATTTTATATAATATAAGATGATGGTTTAGGCTATTACTCAACAGAATACTTGACTACGATAAGGAGGTAATCCCGTTGAGCATCAAACTTACCGTTGATGGCAACACCGCCGTCAGCCATGTCGCGTATGCGTTCAGCGACGTGGCCGCTATTTACCCCATCACCCCCTCCTCCCCCATGGCCGAGGTGGCCGACGAGTGGGCTGCCCATGGCAGGCTGAACCTGTTCGGTCAGAAGGTCCGCGTGGCTGAGATGCAGTCCGAGGCGGGCGCCGCGGGCGCCGTGCACGGCTCTCTGGCCGCGGGCGCGATGACCACCACCTTCACCGCCTCCCAGGGCCTGCTGCTGATGATCCCGAACATGTACAAGATCTCGGGCGAGCTGATGCCGGGCGTGTTCCACGTTTCCGCCCGCGCGCTGGCGTACCACGCGCTGAACATCTTCGGCGACCATTCCGACGTCATGGCGTGTCGTCAGACCGGCTTCGCGATGCTGGCGTCCAACTCCGTCCAGGAGGCCACCGACATGGCGCTGGTGGCGCACCTGTCCGCCATCGAAGCCTCCGTGCCGTTCCTGCACTTCTTCGACGGCTTCCGCACCTCCCACGAGATCCAGAAGATCGACGCCATCGATCCCGCCAACGGCTATGAGGAGATCAAGGGCCTGGTGAACTGGGACAAGGTGAAGGCCTTCCGCGAGGGCGGCCTGAACCCCGAGCATCCGCATCAGCGCGGCACCGCCCAGAACCCGGACATCTACTTCCAGGGCCGCGAGGCTGCCAACAAGTACTACGACGCCACTCCCGCCATCGTCGAAAAGGTGATGAAGAAGGTCGCCAAGCTGACCGGCCGCAAGTATGACCTGTTCGATTACGTCGGCTCCCCCTACGCGGACCGCGTGATCATCTGCATGGGCTCCGGCTGCGACGCCATCGAGGAGACCGTGAACTACCTGAACGAGAAGGGTGAGAACGTCGGCCTGATCAAGGTGCATCTGTATCGCCCCTTCTCCATCAAGCACTTCCTGAAGGCCATCCCGGAGACCTGCGAGAAGATCGCCGTGCTGGACCGCACCAAGGAATCCGGCTCCCTGGGCGAGCCCCTGTACCTGGATGTATGTTCCGCGCTGCTCGAGGCGGAGATGAGCCACATCAAGGTCGTGGGCGGCCGCTACGGTCTGGGCTCCAAGGAATTCAACCCCACCATGGTCAAGGCCATCTTCGACAACCTGGCCAAGGACAAGCCGAAGAACCACTTCACCGTGGGCATCAACGACGACGTGACCCATACGTCCCTGGCCCTGGGCAAGACGCTGGACGTGGCCCCCGCGGGCACCGTTTCCTGCATGTTCTACGGCCTGGGCTCCGACGGCACCGTGGGCGCGAACAAGAACTCCATCAAGATCATCGGCGACCACACCGACAAGTACGCGCAGGCCTACTTCGCCTATGACTCCAAGAAGTCCGGCGGCATCACCATCAGCCACCTGCGCTTCGGCGACAACCCGATCCAGTCCACCTACCTGATCGACAGCGCCGACTTCATCGCCTGCCACAACCCGGCCTATGTCACCAAGTATGACATGGTGTCCGCGCTGAAGGACGGCGGCACCTTCCTGCTCAACAGCCCCTGGACCGCTGAGGAGATGGAGAAGGAGCTGCCCGCTTCCATGAAGCAGCTGCTGGCGAAGAAGCACGCCAAGTTCTACACCATCGACGCCATCAAGCTGGCCAAGCAGGTCGGCATGGGCGGCCGCATCAACACCATCATGCAGGCGGCGTTCTTCAAGCTGGCCGACATCATCCCCTACGAGAAGGCGGATGAGTACATGAAGGCCTACGCGAAGAAGACCTACGGCAAGAAGGGCGACGAGGTCGTCAAGAAGAACTGGGACGCCATCGACATCGCCATCTCCGGCCTGGTCGAGATCCCCGTGCCCGCGGCGTGGGCTGACGCCACCACCGGCGCCACCGCCATGCAGGTCACCGACGATCCCTACTTCAAGACCTTCATCGAGCCGATCCTGGCCCAGGCCGGCGACAAGCTGCCCGTGTCCATGATCGACGCCGCGGGCCGCGTGCCCACCGGCACCACCAAGTACGAGAAGCGCGGCATCGCCGTCGTGGTCCCCCAGTGGAACATCGACAACTGCATCCAGTGCGGCACCTGCGCCATCGTCTGCCCGCACGCCTGCATCCGTCCCTACCTGCTGACCGAGGAGGACGCCGCCAAGGCGCCCGAGACCTTCCAGGTCACCGATGCCAAGGGTCCCGCCTTCAAGGGCCTGAAGTATCGCATGCAGGTCTCCGTGCTGGATTGCACCGGCTGCGAGAACTGCACCACCGTCTGCCCCGTCAACAAGGGCGGCAAGAAGGTGGCCCTCGAGATGAAGCCCCTGCACAGCCAGACCGAGCAGGAGGCGAACTGGGAGTTCGCCCAGAAGCTGCCTGAGTTCAAGGGCGCGCTGAATGTGAAGGCCGTCAAGGACAGCCAGTTCAAGAAGCCGCTGTTCGAGTTCTCCGGCGCTTGCGCGGGCTGCGGCGAGACCCCGTACGTCAAGCTGGTCACCCAGCTGTTCGGCGATCGGATGGTCGTTGCCAACGCCACGGGCTGCTCCTCCATCTATGGCGGCTCCGCCCCGACCTGCCCCTACACCACCAACGAGAACGGCCACGGTCCCGCCTGGGCCAACAGCCTGTTCGAGGACAACGCCGAGTTCGGCTTCGGCATGAACCTGGGTATCACCCAGAGGCGCGCCAAGCTGGCCGAGAACGTCAGGAAGCTGGCCGAAGGCGACGAGCATTCCGACAAGATCAAGGCCGCCGCGCAGGAGTGGCTGGACAACATGGACGACGCGGAAGGCTCCAAGGCCGCCGGCGCGAAGCTGGTCGAGGCCATCAAGGACGCCTGCTGCGACACCTGCAAGGCGATCCTGGCCGACGCCGACCTGCTGACCAAGAAGTCCTTCTGGATCTTCGGCGGCGACGGCTGGGCCTATGACATCGGCTACGGCGGACTGGACCACGTGCTTGCCCAGGGCGAGGACGTCAACGTGCTGGTCCTGGATACCGAGGTGTACTCCAACACCGGCGGACAGGCCTCCAAGTCCTCCCCGCACGCCGCCGTCGCGAAGTTCGCGGCCGCCGGCAAGCGCACCAAGAAGAAGGATCTCGGCATGATGGCCATGTCCTACGGCTACGTCTACGTG
>JAFUWR010000134.1 GCA_017471125.1 Clostridia bacterium
ACCTCCCGGGGCGGACTGATCGACGCGGAGGCACTACTGGAGGGCATCAAGGCACGGAAGGTGGGCGCGGCCTGCCTGGATGTGTACGAGGAGGAGGCGGACATCTTCTTCGAGGACCGCTCCGGCCATATCTTAAACGACGATCTGCTGTCCCGCCTGATCTCCATGCCCAACGTGATCGTCACGTCCCACCAAGCGTTCTTGACGGAGGAGGCGCTGAACAACATCGCCCGGACCACGGTGGGAAATATCCAATCCTATTTCACGAATGATGGCATCTGCGACAACGAGCTGTGCTATCGCTGCGGCAATATCGAGCGCTGCAAGAAAGAACGAAAAGAAAAGTGCTTCTGAGGAGGAAAATACCATGAGGAAACACGTCAAGGGAAACGTCAGTTGGGTGGGCTATATCGATTGGGAGCTGGAGAGCTTTCACGGGGATGATTATTCCATCATGAACGGCTCCAGCCAGAACGCCTACCTGATCGAGGAGGGAAAAATCGTCCTGATCGACACGGTATGGACGCCCCATCGCTTTGACTTCGTGGAGAACCTGAAGAAGGAGATCGACCTCAAGAAGATCGACTTCATCGTGGCCAATCATGGGGAATGCGACCACTCCGGCTCGCTGACTGCGCTGATGGACGAAATTCCCGGCACGCCCATCTACTGCACCGCCCAGGCGGTGAAGAGCATCGAGGGACAGTACGGCAAGCGCGGCTGGAACTTCCACGTGGTCAAGACCGGCGACAGCGTGGACATTGGAAACGGTAAGCAGCTGGTGTTTGTGGAGATGAAGATGCTCCACTGGCCGGATTCCATGGCGACCTACATGACCGGCGACAACATCCTGTTCTCCAACGACGCCTTCGGCCAGCACTACGCGGTGGAGGAGCTGTTCAACGACAGGGCGGATCAGTGCCTGTTGTACAAGGAGGCCATGAAGTACTTCGCCAACATCCTGAATCCCTTCGCGGCGATCCTCACGAAGAAGCTGGATGAGATCGACAAGCTGAACCTGCCCATCGAGATGATCGCGCCGTCCCATGGAGCCATCTGGCGCGACAATCCCATGCAGATCGTACATAAGTACGCGGAGTGGGCGGCGGCCTATCAGGAGAACCAGGTGACCATCGCCTACGATACCATGTGGGAGGGCACGGCGAAGATCGCCCACAGGATTGCCGAGGAAATCCATCGCCAGAGCCCGGACACCGTGGTTAAGGTGTTCAACATCGCCAAAGCGGACAAGAACGAAGTCATGACCGAGGTGTTCAAGTCCAAGGCCATCGCTGTGGGTTCCCCGACGGTCTCCAACAGCTATCTCTCCAGCGTCGCGGGCTGGCTGGAATTCCTCAAGCAGCTTAAGTTCAAGAACAAGAAGGCGGCGGCCTTCGGCTGCTACGGCTGGAGCGGGGAATCGGTCAAGCTCCTCCAGCAAAAGCTGACGGAGTGCGGGTTTGAGGTCATCGAGGAAAACGTGCGCGCCATGTGGAACCCGGAGGCGGCGGACCTCGAGGTGGTTCCGGCTGTGGTCGAGCGGTTGATAGGATAGGCAATACAAAAGGGACGGTCCGCAGACCGTCCCTTTATGGTGCGATGTTTACTTCGCGTACTCCGCACTGGCGGAGCCGATCATGCGGCCGCCGTTGAAGGCCGCGCCGAGGGTGACGCCCTCGATCAGCGGGTAGCTGTTGTTGTAGATCTCAGCCACGTCCGCGCCGGCGGCGTAGAGGCCGTTGATGACGGTGCCATCGGCCTTGATGACCTGGAGGTTGCTGTTCACCAGCACACCGCCGATGGCGCCCAGGCTCATGGGGCGGGCCTTGACGGCGTAGTAGCCGCCGTCGCCCAGGCTGGTCAGGTACCTGGCGTCCTTGCCGAGGATCTTGTCCTCGCCGGCCTCGCAGTCGGCGTTGTACTGTTCGATGGTGGCCTTGAGGTTCGCGGCGTCCACGCCCATGCTCTCGGCCAGCGCCTCGGCGGTGTCGCCCTTGAACACGATGCCCTTCTCCACGCCGTCCTCCAGCGCGTCGACGAAGCCCTCCCAGATGGTGCTGTCCAGGGTGAACAGCGGGATGGTGGGCTCATAGTTGACGGTGGTGTCCACGCCGTAGAAGGACGCGCCGTTGGCCTGAAGGTTCTCGGCCATCTCCTTGGAGATGATGGCGTAGAAGTACTCGCCCTGGGCGAAGGTGGAGTTGGAGGCCAGGGCGGTGTCGTAGTTCAGGTCCTCCGGGCAGAAGCGGCTGCCGCGCACGTTGACCCAGATGCTGTTGGCCAGGTAGATGGCCTGGGCGATCTTGTCCTCGCCGGAGCCGGTGCGGATGCCGGAGAAGCTGGTGACGCCGTGGAGCTGCTGGATGCTCTTGCCCTTGCCCGCGCCGATGGCCTGGCTCATGGCCGCGCCGTCGCCGGTCTGGGTGCCGGTGGAGAACTCCTCGAGGTGGAAGCCGACCTCGTCGCGCACGGCCTCCTCGTTGGCGGCGAAGCCGCCGGTGCACAGGCACACGGCCTTGCAGGCGATGTCCAGCACGGTGCCGTCGGCCTGCTTCGCCTTGATGCCGGTGATGGTGTCGTCCTCGGCCTCGAGCTCATAGCCCGCGGTCTGGAGGTACAGCTCGCCGCCCGCCTCGGTGAACTTCTCCACCAGGGTCTGGTAGTAGCCGTACTTGTTCTCCTGGTCCTTGTAGATGTGGTAGGTGGGGAAGCCCTCGGCGTGTGCCGCCTGCTCGTTGCCGATGAAGATGAACTCCATGCCGTTCTCCTCCAGCCAGTCCACGGTGTCGCCGGAGTTCTCGAACAGGTTGTAGAACAGGGTGCCGTCGCACAGCCAGCAGTTGTAGTCCATCCAGTCGCGCCATACCTCCTGGATGGTGAAGGTCCCGGCCACGCCGGCCTCCTGCTGGTCCTTGCTGTCGATGCCCAGGGGGCCGCCGGCGATGATGGACACGCCGCCCACGGAGGCCGCCTTCTCCAGCAATATGGTCTTTGCGCCGTTCTGCTGGGCCGCCAGCGCCGCGGTGACGCCCGCCGCGCCCGCGCCGACCACGACCACGTCGGCGGTCAGCTCGACCGTCTCGCCCTCGACGGCCTCGGCCGCGGCCTGCTCATAGTCGGCCAGGTCGCCGCCCGCCTGCGCGATGGCGTCGGCCACGGCGGCCTTGATGGCCTCGCTGGTCACGGTCGCGCCGGTCACGGAATCCACGTTGTAGGCGTTGGCCTCGACGATGGCCGGGGGGATCTGCTCGAGCGGCAGGCCGGCGATCTCGGGGGTCTCGTTCTGCTCCGTCACCACGACGGACACGATCTTCCCGCCCTCAAAGGTGGTCTCCACCACCACGGGGCCGTCCTTGCCCTCGGCGCTGGCGGTGTAGGTGCCGTCCGCCGCGCCCGCGGCCATCGCGCCGAACCCGCTGAGCGCCAGGGTCAGTGCGATCAAAAGTGACAAGAGTTTCTTCATGTTCCTTCCTCCTTCTTATTGGGTTGACCTTATCATACCAAACTATGACGGGCCTGTCAATTATAAATCTTTCACATTTTATACAGCCGCCCCGTCCGCTTCCAGTGGACGATGAGGCCGACCTCCCAGACCATCATGAGCACCCACCCAGCGGCGCAGGCCAGGGGCACGGCGTCGAGACCCATCCGGCCGATGAGCAGGAAGGTGAGCGCGGCGCGGGTGAACATCTGGGAGTAGGTGACGTACATGGTCAGGCTCAGCTTGCCGATGGCGCGCATGTAGCCCTGGAGCCCGTTGGTGATGCCGGGCATGAAGTAGAAGAAGCCCATGAGCCGCAGGTAGCGGGTGCCCAGCCGGATGACCTCGGTCTCCTCCGGCGGCACGAACAGCCGCATCAGCGGCTCGGCCAGCGCGAACACGCACACGGACACGACAAGGCCGTAGACCGTCTCCATGATGAGCGCCGCCCGGAGGCCCTGCTGCATCCGCTCGGGCTTCCTCGCGCCGTGGTTCTGGGCCACCAGCACCGTCTCGCCGCTGGCGATGTCGCGCTCGGGGATGAGGGCGTAGTCGTCGATGCGGTTCACGGCGGTGAAGGCCGCGGCCGCGTGGACGCCCAGCGGGTTCACCATCGACTGCACCAGCAGCTTGCCGATGTAGATGCCCGCCTGCTGGAGGGCGCTGGCATAGCTGAACCGCATGGTGCGCTTGAGCAGCGTCCGGTCGATGCCGAAGTCCCGCTTATCCGCGAAGAACACGCGCTCGGTGCGGTATAGCAGCAGCCCGCACAGCGCCGCCGAGCAGCCCTGGGAGATGACCGTGGCCCAGGCCGCGCCGGCCACGCCCCAGTGGAACCCGGCCACGAACCAGATGTCCAGCCCCACGTTCACCAGGGAGCCGACGATCAGGCAGGCCAGCGGCGCGCGGGTATCGCCGATGGACCGGGACGCGGCGGCCAGCACGTTATACAATCCCGTCACCACCATGCCCGCCGCCACGATGCGCAGGTAGGCGCGGGTGTCGGTCATGATCTCGGGCGGGGTGTTCACCAGCCTCAGCAGCGGCCCGGACAACAGGAACAGCCCCGCCGCGATCACCGCGGACAGGGCCATGGACATGATGAGGGTGGTGGCGAACTCCCGGCGCAGGCTGCGGGTGTCCTCCGCGCCGTAGAACTCGCTCATCAGCACCGACGCGCCGATGCCCATGCCGATGATGAAGAACATCGCCACGCTCATCAGCGGGCTGGCCACGCCCACCGCGGCCAGCGCCTCCGCGCCGGCGTACTTGCCGACGATGATGGAGTCCACCGTGTTGTAGGTCACCTGGAACAGGTCCCCGAGGATCGCCGGGATGGCGTAGTTGAGCAGGTGGCGGGGAACGCTGCCCTCGGTCATATGGATCGCGCGCATGGATTATTCGTTCAATATCCTTGCCAAGAATTCCCGGGTCCTGGGGTGCTTGGGCCGGGTGAACACCACCTCGGGCACGTCGGACTCGACGATGACGCCGCCGTCCATGAACACCACCCGGTCGGACACGTCCCGGGCGAAGCCCATCTCGTGGGTGACCACCAGCATCGTCAGGCCGGATTTGGCCAGGTCCTTCATGACGGTCAGCACCTCGCCCACCATCTCCGGGTCCAGGGCGCTGGTGGGCTCGTCGAAGAGCATCACCTCCGGCTCCATGCACAGGGCACGGACGATGGCGACGCGCTGCTTCTGGCCGCCGGAGAGCTGGCGGGGCTTGGCCTTGACGTAGGCCGACATGCCCACCTTCTCCAGGAACGCCATGGCGATGTTCTGGGCCTGCACGCGGGAGCGCTTGAGCACCTTCATCTGGCCGACCACGCAGTTGTCCAGCGCGGTCATGTTGGCGAACAGGTTGAACTGCTGGAACACCATGCCCACGTGGGCGCGGTAGGTCTGGAGGTCGAACCCGGGGCGGCGGATGTTCTCCCCGTGGAAAAGCACCTCGCCGCTGGAGGGCTTTTCGAGCAGGTTCATGCACCTGAGGAGCGTGGACTTGCCCGAGCCGGAGGAGCCGATGATGGAGATGACCTCGCCCTTGGAGACGGCGAAGTCCACGTCCTTCAGGACCTCGTGGTCGCCGAAGGACTTGCTCAGATGGCGCACCTGGATGATCGATTCAGCCATTCTGCCCGCCTCCCTTCAGGGTAACCTCCACCAGCTCCACATCCGGCACGGTCTGGGAGCCGTGCATGTCGTAGTTCTGGGGGCCGTCCATCCTGCGCTCGACCCAGCGCAGGAACCGGGTGATGGTGAAGGTCATCACGAAGTAGATGACGCTGGTGATGAAGAACACCTCGAAGTACTTGAAGTACGTGCCCGCGGCGGACTTGGACACGAAGTACAGCTCCGTCACAGAGATGACGTTCAGCACCGACGTGTCCTTGATGTTGACCACGAACTCGTTGCCCAGCGCGGGGAGGATGTTGCGGATGGCCTGGGGCAGCACCACGCTCAGCATGGTCTGGCCGTAGGTCATGCCGATGGCCATGCCGGCCTCCATCTGGCCGGGGTCCACCGACTGGATGCCGCCGCGCACGATCTCGGACAGGTACGCGCCGGTGTTGATGGACACGATGATGAAGCCCGCCAGCAGGTAGGGCAGGTTGATGTGCAGCACCGACGACGCGCCGTAGAAGATGACCATCGACTGCACGATCATGGGCGTGGAGCGAAAGACCTCGATGTACACGCCCAGCAGCGTCCGGGCGACGGTCAGCAGCCCGTAGCGCAGCGCGCCGTCCTCCCGCTGGCAGGGTATGGCGCGCACGTAGCCCACGGCCAGGCCGATGATGAAGCCCACCAGCGTGCCCGTCAGCGCGATCAGCAGCGTGGTGCCCGCGCCCTTGAGGAACATGGTGCCGTAGGTCCTGACGAAGAAGAACACCCATTCAAAGAAACCGGATTGCGCGTTGGGCATTTGAACACTTCCTTAAATTTGAAATGGGGAATGGGGAATGGGGAATGTCCTTCCGCACGACGGCGGCTATTCATTCCCAATTCCCCATTCCCGATTCCCCATTGAAATCAGTGGGCGGAGATGGGCTGGTTCAGCACGGCGTTGTCCATCAGC
>JAFUWR010000135.1 GCA_017471125.1 Clostridia bacterium
ACGGAGATGGAGTGGCTGCGCATGACCGGCACGCGCACGCAGGTGCAGGTGACGCGGAGCTCGGGCAGGTGCATGATCTTGCGGCCCTCGTTCTGCATCTTCATCTCCTCGGTGGTGTACAGGTTGCCGGTGTCGGAGCCGATCTGGGGGATCAGGTTGAACGCGATCTGGTGGGGGAACACGTTGGCCTCGGTGGGCTCGCCGTCCAGGTACGCCCGGGTCTGGGCCTCCAATTCGCGGAAGCCGTTGATGCCCGCGCCGGACACCGCCTGGTAGGTGGAGGCGATCATGGTCTTGATGGGGGAGACCTTGTTGATGCCCGCCACGGCCACCAGCGTGATGATGGTGGAGCAGTTGGGGTTGGAGATGATGCCGTGGTGCTTCGCCACGTCGCCGGGGTTGATCTCCGGCACGATCAGCGGCACGTCGTCGTTCATGCGGAAGGCGCTGGAGTTGTCCACGAACACCGCGCCGGACTTGACGATGGCCGGGGCGAAGCGCTTCGCCATCTCGTTGCTGGCCGCGCCGAGCACGATGTCCATGCCCTCGAAGCTCTGGTCGGTGGCCTCCTCGACCACCACCGTGCCGCCCGCGAAGGGCAACTCCTTGCCGACGCTGCGGGCGCTGGCCAGGGCCTTCAACTGGTTGATGGGGAACTTGCGCTCCTCGAGGACCTTGAGCATCTCACGGCCCACGGCGCCTGTCGCGCCCAGTACGGCCACATTTACCTTTTTCATATCGGTCTACCTCTTTTCACGTTTAATCCTGGATGCCCGCGAAGAACAGGTCGGGGTCGGTCTCGCGGAGGGTCTTTGCCAGCTCGTGCATGGCCTGGACGCTCATGGGCGCGGTGATATAGGCGTCGTCGCCGATGCGCTCGGCCTCGATGTCCACGGGGGCAGTGGTGCGCAGGTAATAGGGATGCCCGGCCAGCGCGTTGTCCACCTTGGCGTAGCCCTCGGGGATGGGGTTCACCCGGGGGGAGATGCCGTCCAGGATGTCCCGAAGCCCCAGCTCCACGGCGAAGGCGGTGGGGTCCTTGCCCGCGCCCTGGCCCTGGAAGGTGTGGACGCCGAAGTACTCGCCGGTGACCGAGATGGTGTTGTTGTTGAGCTTCACCGCCGCCTCAGTGGCCGTGGGCGCGACCAGCGTCGGCTCTACGTAGCAGGTGACGACGCCCTGGCCCACGACCTGGGACTGGGCGATCAGGCGGCACACATAGCCCGCGCCGCGCCGCTTAAAGTTTATGATGTCCCGGCCGGAGATGTGACGGATGCCCTCGGTCAGCACGTCCTCGGGCCGCACGTATTTCTGGTAGGCCACGGCGCTGGCGATGGCGATCTTGCACTGGGCGTCGATGCCGTCGATGTCCGCGGCGGGGTTCGCCTCGGCGTAGCCCTCGGCCTGGGCCTGCTTCAATACATCGTCGAAGTCCCGGCCGTCGGTCTGCATGATGTCCAGGATAAGGTTCGTCGTGCCGTTGACGATGCCGGATAAGGCGGTCAGCGTGTCGGCGGTGCGGTGGCGCATCAGGTTATACAAAAACGGGATGCTGCCGCCCACGGAGGCGTCGTAGCGGTAGTGGACGCCCATGTCCCGCGCCAGCCCCAGAAGCTCCTCCATGTGGTGGGAGAGCATCAGCTTGTTGGCGGTGACCACGTTCTTGCCCGCCTTCAGCGCCTGGACGGTGAAGGTGTGGGCCGGCTCCATGCCGCCGATCAGCTCGATCACCGTGTCGATCTCGGGATCGTTCAGTATCTCGTTGAAGTCGCTGGTCTCAAGCTGCTCGAACCCCGGATGGCGCTTGAGCTCCAGGATGCGCTTGACCTTGATGTCGCCCCGTTTTTGCAGGTGCTCGTAGATGCCCGAACCGATGGTGCCCAGGCCCAACAATCCAATAACCATGCAAACACGCTCCTTTGTGTCTTTCCAGAGAAAACACGTGTATTTGTACAGAAAACAATATAGCACATATGGGGCGGTTTGTCAAAGCGGAATCCCTGGTTTTGCAGCCTTTTAACGTAAGGAATACGGTCTTGACGGCGGGCGGCGTTTTCGATATAATAAGAAAAAACGACAGAGGTTGAGGGCATATGGTATTCTATTCCACGCGATCCAAGGAGATACAGGCAAAGTCCGCCGAGGCGGTGTTGAAGGGCATCGCCCCGGACGGCGGCCTCTACACGCCGCTGGACTTCGACGCCATGAGGGTGGACCTGGGCGAGCTGCTGGGCAAGACGGCGGTGGAGCTGTCCGCGACGGTCATCGGGAAGATACTGAACGACTTCTCCCCGGAGGAGATGCGCGCGCTGATCGAGGCGTCCTACGCGGGCAAGTTCGAGACCGACGACCTGACGCCGGTTGAAAAGGTGGGGGACGATTTCGTCCTCGAGCTGTTCCGCGGGCCCACGTCGGCGTTCAAGGACGTGGCGCTGTCCGTGCTGCCGCGGCTGATCGTGGCGTCCAGGGAAAAGCTGGGCGTCACCGACGAGATCGCCATACTGACCGCTACCTCCGGCGACACCGGCAAGGCCGCGCTGGAGGGCTTTCACGACGTTCAGGGCACGCGCATCGTGGTGTTCTACCCCGACGGCGGCGTCAGCGACGTGCAGAAGGCCCAGATGGTCACCCAGGAGGGGTCCAACGTCAGGGTCTGCGCCGTGCGCGGCAACTTCGACGACGCCCAGACCGGCGTCAAGAACATCTTCGCCGACGACGGCATGAATCACTGGGCAGCGGCCTCGGGCGCGCGGCTGTCCAGCGCCAATTCCATCAACATCGGTCGCCTCGCGCCGCAGGTGGCCTACTACTTCAAGGCGTACTGCGACCTGGTGCTTCGCGGCGAGATCACGCTGGGCGAGCCGGTGAACTTCGTGGTGCCCACCGGCAACTTCGGCGACATCCTGGCCGGCGAGTTCGCCCGCAGGATGGGGCTTCCCGTGGCGAAGCTGGTGTGCGCCTCCAACGCCAACAACGTGCTCACCGACTTCATCAACACCGGCGTCTACGACCGTCGGCGGGAGTTCTACAAGACCACGTCGCCCTCCATGGACATACTGGTGTCCTCCAACCTTGAGCGCTACCTGTTCATGGCCTCCGGCGGCAACTTCGAGCTGGTGGCAGGGCTGATGAACGATCTGAAGGAGAAGGGCGTCTACACCGCGCCGGAGAGCCTGATGGCCGTCATGCGGGAGCACTTCTCCGCGGGCTGCGCCGACGACAGGACGGCGCTTGAAGCCATCGGCCGGGTCTGGAACGAGTACGGCTATCTGATGGATACCCACACCGCCGTGGGCTGGGCCGTCATGCGGGCGTTCAAGCAGAATGAGGACAACGGGTACGTCAACATCGTGCTGTCCACCGCGTCGCCCTATAAGTTCTGCCGCGACGTGCTGTCCGCCATATCCGACGAACAGCCCGAGACCGGCTTCGCCGCCATGGACCGGCTCAACGCCGTCACCGGCGTGCCCGTGCCCGAGCGGCTGGCGAAGCTGCGCGATATGCCCGTGCGGTTCGAGGATTGCGTGGACAAGGATAAGATGCTGGAATACGTGAAGGACGCGGTAAAATAAAAAAGGGGAGAGGCCTCATAGACCGAGGACCTCTCCCTTGAACGTATTCTCGTAATCCTGCAATTCATGATAGGTCGCTTCGATGATGGCGACATCGTCGTGCACCGAATAGACGAACAGATAGCGATGACGCCGAAAATAGATGATGCGATAGCCCAGCGCGCGAAGGTCCGGGTCCTTGCAATATCCGAGGGTATCCGCGGCCTGCAGTAGCGCGGCCCTGGTCTCGCGGGCGTCGTTCGTGACCGCCTTAGCGGCCTGGGCGTTCTTGAATTTGTGACGTATATAACTGACATAGTGTGATAGCTGGCTCTGCGCGAGCCGCGTCATCAATACCTTAGAGACCATAGCGCGCCTCGATCTCGTCTATGGCGGCGTCGAAATCGACGACCTCACCGTTGGCGATCTGTTCCCTCGACATGGCGAGGTCCGCGAGGATCTGCCGCTTGGTCAGCGGACGGAACGGCGATGTGCGCTCGTCGATGATCCTGCGGGCCTGGTGATACATCTCGAGCTGCTCGTCCTCCGTCATGGTCTGCATGAGATTCAAGGTCGCTTCCGTGACAGACATAGCGATCCCTCCTTTATAGGAATGATACCACAGAACGGGCGATTTCGCAAGCCTGATTTGTGGATGGCATGCCCCGCCCTCCCGCGACATATGCTGTTGACAAACGGCATTTGCCATCGGGAGGTTTTTTGTATGGCGTTGGAACTGGTGAAGCAGGGATTCGAGGTGGAGGACCTGATCGGCACGCGGGTGTCGCAGGTGCTCCTGCGGGCGGAGGCGCTGGTGCCGGGGGCGGGCCGGGAGGCCATCGAGCCGCTGTTGGCGGACGCGACGCTGTTCATCGACGCCGCAGACCTGCAGGCGGGGCGCGTGGTGCTGGACGGCGCGGTGACGTGCCAGGCGGTGTACCGGCAGGGAAACGAGACCACGCTGCGGGCGCTGGAGGCCCAGGCGACGCTGGACCACGTGACGGAGCTGCCCGGCGCGGAGCCGGGGATGTTCTCGCGGGTCTGGGGCGTGGTGGAGCATGTGGACGCCAAGTACGAGAACGGCCACATGATCTTCCTGGTGACCTGCGCCCTGCGGGTGCAGGCGTTGAGCCTGCGGCCCGTGGAGGGCATACAGTCGGTGACCGGGCAGGCGGGCCTCGAGACCGCCTACGAGACCCTCCATTCGGTCAAGCTGGCGGCGGAGTCCAGCGAGATGGCGCTTTTACGGGACACGGTGGCGCTGCCCGCGGCGCTGGACGCGAGGGCCACGCTGATGGACTGGGTGGTGGCCGAGGTGGAGGACGTGTCGCCGGACCTGGGCGGCGTGCGGGTCAAGGGCCGCGTGCTGGTGGAGACGCTGGTATCCAGCGGCGCGGAGGGCCGCCCCGCGGCGGTGGTGCGGGTGCCCATGGCGCTGGACCAGTTGGTGGAGCTGCCCGAATGGCTCACCGGCGACGTGACCGCGGAGCTGGACGTGCGCGGCGTGCGCAGCCAGATCGCCATGGGGCCGGAGGGCGACAACACCAACCTGTCCTGCGAGGCGGAGCTTCGGGTGCGGGTGCTGGCGAACACCACCGACAGCCCGGAGGCGCTGACCGACATCTACGCCACCGAGGGCAACAGCCTCGCCGTCACCCGGGAGACCGTGAATCTCTGCGACAGGGTGGCGCGGGCGCGGCTGACGGAGGCGGTGCGGGGCACGGTGCTCATCGGCGAGGACGCGCCGCGGGTGGGCTCGGTCATCGCCGCACAGGTGAAGCCGGTGGTGGGCGAGTGGCAGACCACCGGCGACGGCGCAGGGCGCGTGGAGGGCGTGCTGGAGGTCAGCGTGCTGTACATGCCCAACGGGTCGGGCCAGCCCGCGTCCGCCCAGTCGGAGCTGCCCTTCGCCGTGGACGTGCCGATCGAGCTGGACGAGGCGTCGTCCATCGCGGTGCAGGTGCTGTCCGCGGAGGCCAGCGCCCTGATGGGCGACCGGCTGGACATGAAGGTGCAGCTGGGCGTCCGCTGCGAGACCCGGGACCGGCAGGCGGCGGAGCTGGTCACCAACGTGGAGGCGGGCGAGCCGATCCGGCGGCGGCCCGGCATCGTCATCGTGTGGCCGGAGGCCGGGGAGGACGCCTGGAGCATCGGGCGGCGCTACGCCATCCCCGCCGCCCGGGCCGCGGACGCCGCGCCGGGGAAGGCGCTGGTGTTGAAGGTGTGAGGGAAGGGACGCCGGCCGCGGCTGGCGTCCCCCTATATGGCCCGGGCGGCGATGAACCGCGTGGTGCCGGGGCCGTCCGTGTCCAGCAGGCGGTCGGAACACTGTATGACCTCTAAGCCCGCCCGTTCGAGGCGCGCGAGGATGTCGCCCAGGTCGTGGACGCGCTCGAGGATGTTCTCCTCGAACTTCAGCGCGTCGCCTTCATAGGTCTTGATTGTCAGCCGCACGTCCCGCCCGTCGGTGACCGTCTCGAAACGCACGCGGGTGCCGTCGCTGTGCTCTGCCTCGAAGGGCTCGCCCGCGGGGACCTCGTCGGGGTCCAGCAGGTCGAACAGGAATACGCCGCCGTCGTTCAGGGCGCGGCGGACGCAGGCAAAGGCGCGGCCCACGGCGTCCGGGTCGAAGATGTGGTTCAGCGCGTCGCCGGTGCAGGTGACGAGGTCGTATCTATGCTCGACCGTAAAGTCGGTCATGTCGCCCACGGTGAACGCGAGGCCGGGATAATTCGTTTTTGCCACGTCGATCATGTCCGGGGAAAGGTCCAGCCCGTCGGCCGCGACGCCGCCCGCCGTCAGCACGGCGCACAGCATGCCCGTGCCGCAGCCCAGGTCCAGGGCGCGAGCGGGACGCAGACCGTGCCCATCGAGCCACGTCAGGATCCGCCTGCCCAGCGCCCGCGGGTACTCGTTCCAGCCGAAATCGTTGTACAGTTGGCAAAACAGGCTGCCGTACACAGGATCGCCCCCGATCATACATAAATCGTTGATAATATTATACCAAAAACTTAACGAAAATGGCTATGAATGGGTTGACCTGGCGTGAAGTCTGTGTTATAATCTAACGGATGATTAAAAAAATAGGCATTGTTAACAAAGATCGGAGGTAATAGATTATGAGTGGCATTGAAAAGGTTTTACAATTTTTGGACGAGGCCAAGACCTACTACCTGGCCACCACGGACGGCGACCAGCCCAGGGTGCGTCCCTTCGGCACGGCGCTGGTGCACGACGGCAAGCTGTACATCCAGACCGGCAAGGTGAAGGAGGTCTCCAAGCAACTTGCGAAGAACCCGAAGGCCGAGATCTGCGCCTTCCACGGCGGCAAGTGGCTCCGGCTCTCCGGCGAGCTGGTGGACGACGACGACCGGGCCGCGCGGGTGGCGATGCTCGAGAAGCTGCCGAGTTTGAAGGCCATGTACGACCCGGACGACGGCAACATGCAGACGCTCTACTTCAAGGACGCGAAGGCCACCATCAGCTCCTTCACCGCCGCGCCCGAGACCATCGAATTCTGACGCACATTTGGCGACACACTATGGGCGGGCGCTCTCGGGGCGCCCGCCCATATCGAATGGAGGGATAAACATGGTCTTTTCGCCGCAATTGCTGGCGTCCTTCTGCGTGGCGCTGGTCATAAGCGCCATCGGGTTCAAGAGCTACGTCTGGTTCTTCTCCATCGGCTACGGCTTCGCCATCGCCGGGGAGGGGCTGCTGATGCTGCTGATGTTCCGTGGGAATGCCGTAACGACGCTCATATGCCTGACGTTCATCGCCTACGGCTGTCGGCTGGGCGGGTTTTTAGCCCATCGGGAGATGAAGCGGCCCACGTATATGCAGCACGTCGGCGGGGACATCAAGGACAGCAGGCGCGTGCCGATCTACGTCAAGGTGTGCATATGGCTGGCGTGCGCGATCCTGTACACGCTGATGGTGTCGCCGGTGTTCTACCGGCTCTACAACGGCGCGGGCGGCGGCTTCTGGCCGTGGCTCGGGCTGATCGTGATGCTCTGCGGCGTGATCGTGGAGGCCGCGTCCGACGCCCAGAAGAGCGCACGGAAGCGGGTCGAGCCCCATCGGTTCGTGGACACGGGCCTGTTCAGGCTGGTGCGCTGCCCGAACTACCTGGGCGAGCTGATCCTGTGGACGGGCGTGCTTTTAAGCGGCATCGGCGGCCTGCGCGGGGTACAGTGGATCATGGCGATACTGGGGTATATCGGCATCGTCTACGTGATGTTCAGCGGGGCGCGGCGGCTGGAGCTACGGCAGCAGCGCACCTATGGCGACGACCCGGCCTACCAGAGCTACGTCAGGACCGTGCCCATACTGCTGCCCTTCGTGCCGCTGTACAGCGTGGCGAAGCACAAGTGGCTGTCGGCATAGGCGACGAGAAGGGAGAGGTGAGCGGATGGCTTACTACGGACATGAGCGCGGCAAGACTATATTGACAGATGGGCCGATACGCACCCCGGACGACCTCTACGCGGCGCTTTTGCCGCTTTGGCGGGCGGAGACCTGCGCCCCGCGGATGCGCGGGGATTGGACGCCTGAAAACCCCACGCTGGGCCAGTGCTCCGTCACCGCGTTCCTGGCGCAGGACGTCTTCGGCGGCAAGGTCCTGGGCATACTGCGGCCCGGCGGAAATTACCACTGCTTCAACGCGGTGGGCGACTGCGTGTTCGACCTGACCAGCGAACAGTTCGGCGGCGAAAAGCTGGACTATGACGACTGCCCGGAGCAGTCCCGGGAGGTCCACTTCGCCAAGGCCGAGAAGAAGGCCCGCTATGAGCTGCTAAAGCATCTGCTCAACGAGCGATTCCGGTTATTTTGATATTTACAAACCTGTCTTATTTATGGTACAATGGTCTGGAGGAGACCACATCGGATGAAACGGAGGAATGACAGTGTTCGGTAGCAAGAAGATACAGGAGCTGGAGCGCCAGCTCAACGAGTTGCAGCAGAAATTCAACGCCACGACTTCGGAACGCGACGACCTCTCCCAGAAGCTGGCCGCGGCGGGCGACAGGATCGCCGACCTGGAGAACCAGCTCAACGACTTCGACCTGGCCCGTCTCAAGGAGGAGGCCCGGGCGATGAAGGCCGAGTACGAGGGCCTTCGCGACCTGTACAAGCAGAAGAACCAGGAGTTCGACGACGCCAAGGAGGAGAAGGAGCAGACCTTCGCCCGGGACCAGGCCATCCAGCGCCACAACCTCGAAAACGAGATCCGCGACAACCGCCAGGCCAACCGGGACTATGTGACCAGCACCGTCAAGACCTTCGGCGAGAGCTACAACTACTATCTCAACCAGATCAAGCTGCTGATGGACGCCCTCGGCAACGTGGCCTCCCGCACCGGCGAGGCGCTGTTCTCCGGGGACAACGCGGACCTGAAGGCCAGCTTCGGCAGCAAGATGCGCGACAGCCTGCGCACCGGCATGGAGGCGCTGGGTCCCGGCTCCGGCGACCTGATCGTCATCGGCGCGGAGGAGGAAGAAGAGCCCGTGATCGAGGAGGAAGCGCCCGTGATCGAGGAGGAGGCCGAGGTCGTCGAGGCGGTCGAGGAGGCCCAGGAAGCGACCGAGGAAACCGTGGACGCCCTGATCGACGAGCTGAACGGCGACAAGGCCCCCGAGGAAGAAGCGCCCGTCGAGGACGCGGCGGCGCCGGAGGAGGCCCCGGAGGAAACGCCCGAGGCCGCCGAGGAGCCGGAGGAGGACGCCGAGGAATAGACCCGCGCGGACATTCATTGG